>JACCWY010000486.1 GCA_013697395.1 Chloroflexota bacterium
GTACGGCACCACCTGCGAGTCCGGCAGGCCGCCGGACTCGGCCAGGGCCACGGCGCGACGCTCGGCGCGCCGGGTCGTCGAGCGCGCCAGGTCCAGTGCGGCGCCGGTCATCGATTCACCGGGCAGCACGAACTCCGTCGGCTGCTCGACAAGCTCCTCGAGCTCGTCGATCTCGCGCTCGAGCGACGTCGTCATCTCCGCCGTCACGCGCGAAACGCCGTCGGTCAGCCGCTCGCGGCGGTCCACGTGCGTGGCGAGCTCTGCGCCGACGACGAACAGCTCGCGCTGAAGGCGGACGATGAGCACGTCCAGCCGGGCCTCGGTTCGATCCGTCGCTGCGCCGATGGCGGCTCGCGCCAGCCCGAGCGCGGAGACGGCCTCGTCGGTCGTGCCGTAGGCATCGGTGCGCAGGTCGGCCTTGCTGATCCGGTCGCCGCCGAACAGCAGGCCGGTCGTGCCCGTGTCGCCCTTGCGCGTGTAGATCCGCATCGGTGCGTGATGGTACGGCTTGCGCCTCACTGGCGTATCGGCCCACACCTCCGCGGCGCCGATGCATCGGGCCGTCCCAGCGGAGGATGCCTAGAAGAGGCCCGGAGGCGGCTCCCAGCGTTCGGCCAGCAGGGTGACCTTGACCGGAGGACCGACGACCTCCTCCGCCTTTGTCTTCACGGTCTGGATCAGCTCGCCGGCCCACGGGCAGAAGGGAGTGGTGAGGACCATCTTGATCTCGGTCGGGGCTCCATCGGCACCGATCTCGACCGCCTTGATGAGGTCGAGGTCCACGATGCTCATCCCGATCTCCGGATCCTGGATGTCGTACAGCGCGGTCATCACATCGTCCACCTTGGCGATGTTGGATTCGATTGCCATGTCAACAGTCTACCTCCTGCGCGAGGGAGCACCCGAGGGCCACCCGACGACGGCCCGGGCCGCCTCCACCAACGCGCGACATCGAGCGCGGGACGCATCAGCGGAGCCGCTCGCTGACCCAGTCGGCCATCGGGCTCTCGCCCTCGCTCGAGCCGAGCCGCGCGCGGGCCCGTCCACTCGCGAGGCGCAGGAGATCGGAGCACGCGCCGGCCGCGACGGCCACCTCGGCGAGGTCGGCACGGGCGGCAGGGATCCTCGGTGGTCAGAGCAGGGCTGCGTCGAACGCAGGGTGGGGCGCGGGGACAAGCGGCCGGACGCGGTGATATCCCTCGTAGATCGGACGTCCGTCCTCGATTGCGGCGCGGAGGGCGGCCACCTCCTCGCCGATATCGGCCTGGCTGGCATGGCAGGCCAGCGCGTCCACCTTTCGCTGGGCAACCTCGGTCACGGAGATCCGGTGCGTCGCGGCCTGCTCCTCGGGCGACAGGTCATACCGGTTGCCCGAGGGATCGAAGATCGGGCTCACGACGTAGACGGCGTTGGGTGCGAGCCCGGCATCGGCGAGGCGCTCCACGGCCCAGCGCGTCGCGTTGCCGACAACGACGTGATCGGGGTGGCCGGTCACGCCGTGCGGGCCGAACGTGATGACCGCGGCGGGCCGCCGGTCGGCGAGCCAGGCGGCGATCTCGGAGACGAGGGTGTCGAACGGCTGATCGGCAACTCCGCCGTCGGGATAGCCGTCCAGCAGTGACACCTCGTCGAGCCCGATGGTTCGGGCCGCACAGACCAGCTCGGCCTCGCGCACGTCGCCGACCGCGGGATCGGCGCTCCCGTCCGCCGACCCGGCCTCGCCGCGTGTGACGACCAGCAGGCGCGTCGTGGCGCCTGCGTCATGGGCCAAAGCGAACGCCCCGGCGCAGCCGAAGCTCTCGTCGTCGGGGTGGGCGAGGACGGCCGCCAGGCCGCCGGGCGCGATCGGGTAGCTCAACGGACCTCCTCGTCGTCATCGTCGGACAGCAGGGACCAGCCCTGCCGCTCCACCGCAATCCGCATCGTTCGCAGGACGGCCAGCTTGCCACTGGCCACCTCGGCCATGAACCGCCTGGTCCCTGCGTCGTCGAGCGACGACCCGGGCGGGGCGCTGTCTCGTCCGACGTTGAGCCAGGCGAGATGATATCGGTCCATCCGGCCCCAGACCCGCTCGAGCAGCGCGTCGGACTCGAGCAGCCACGCGCGGAATCGGTCCCAGTCGGGCTGCGCGACGATGGCGTCGCCGGTGGCGATGAGGGCATCGGTCGCGGCCAGGAAAGCGGCGCGCGACATGACGGCGGCACGGGGTGCGGTCACGGTGGCGCGAGTATACGGGCACGGCTGCCTCCCCTCTCCGGGCGCGTTCGTACCATTGCCGAGCCGACGAACGCCGCGGAGACTCGCGCGATGGAGCGACCCTCGGCGATGCGCGCGGCCGAAGCCGTCGTGGTGCTGCTTGCCACCGCTGCGCCGGTCAGTCTCGCGCTCGTCCTGCACGCCCTGCCGACGACCGACCTGACGACGGCCGGCCTTGGCTGGGTGGTGCCCGCCCTGGCCTGGGGGCTCGCCGTGGCGGCGAGCCTGGCCACGCTCGCGAGCCTCGTCGTCGCGTTGCGCGACGGATCTCTCGCGATGCTCCTGCTCGCGGGGGCATCGGCCGCGCTCGTGGGTGGGTCCCTCGGGCTGGTCGGCGGGGCGTCGGGCATGTCCCTGGCCACCGCGGGCACTGCCGTCCTTGTGCTCGGCGCGGCGATCGGCGAGCGCACGGAGACCCTCGTCCACGGG
>JACCWY010000509.1 GCA_013697395.1 Chloroflexota bacterium
GGCCGAGGGCATTGGGGAGGATGTGCCGGAAGGCGATGCGCGCGTCGCCCACGCCCACCGCCCGAGCAGCCTGCACGAACTCGGCCTCGCGAAGGGACAGGAACATCGCCCGCACGAGGCGCGCCAGCCCAGCCCAGGAGAGAAGCCCGAAGATGAGGATCAGGCTGACGACGTCGCCGCCGCCGAAGAACCGGGCAGCGACGAGCACGACGAACAGGAACGGGATGGCAAGGATGAGGTCGACAAAGCGCATCAGCAGCCCGTCGACCCAGCCGCCGAAGTAGCCCGCGACGGCGCCGACCGTCACGCCGATGGTCGTGGCGATGAGCGCGGTGAAGACACCCACGGCCATCGAGATCCGCGAGCCTGCGACGACGAACTGGAGCACGCTGCGACCCCCGAAGTCGGTCCCGAAGAGGTTGCGCAGCGGGCTCAGCGCGGGGGGGTCGCCGCCGGGCTTGGTGACGCCGGGGATGTCGGTCGGCGAATAGGGCCAGACGATGGGCCCGATGATCGCCATGGCGACCATGAACAGGAACGCGAAGGCCCCGATGACCGCCAGGCGGTGCTTGCGGAAGCGCCGCCAGGCCAACTGCCACTGGTTGAGGGACTCCAGGGAGACTTCGTGGTCGGCCGGCCGCGTGCTCGCCGACGCGGTCTCCTCGAGGTCGGTGATGACCGGCCCGGGCGTGCCGACCTTGGCGACGTCGGTTGGGTCGACGGCGCGAGACGACTCAGCCATGCGGGCCCTCCCTAGTCATAGCGAATCCTCGGATCAACGACAGCGTAGAGCACGTCCGCGAGCAGGTTGAAGAACAGGATGAGCATCGAGGTGATTAGCAGCAGCCCCATCAGCAGGAAGTAGTCGCGGTTGCCGACGCCGGTGATGAAGAGCAGGCCCATGCCCGGCCAACTGAAGATCGTCTCGGTCACGACCGCGCCACCGAACAGGAAGGGCAGCTCGAGGGCGACATTGGTCACCACCGGCAGCATGGCGTTGCGGAAGGCGTGCTTCATGACGACCGTGCGGCCCGGCAGGCCCTTGGCCCTGGCGGTGCGGACGAAGTCCTGGCTCAGGGCGTCGAGCATGCTGGCTCGCACGAAGCGGCTGTCGGCGGCGATGTTCACCAGCACCAG
The DNA here is from genome assembly GCA_013697395.1 of Chloroflexota bacterium. Classification (GTDB taxonomy): domain Bacteria; phylum Chloroflexota; class Limnocylindria; order QHBO01; family QHBO01; genus JACDBZ01. Next base: position 1,138 of record JACCWY010000509.1, read on the forward strand.
CACGGTGACGGGAAGGATCAGGTGGCGAGCGATGTCGACGATTGCCTCGAGCGGCTTCTCGCCGAACTCGCCCCAGTACCGCTCCGTGCCGAATGGCGGCCATGCCCGGGGCGTGGTGATCCCCTGGGGAGGCAGCACCCTGAACGCCACCGCGAACAGGAAGATGAACATCAACCCCAGCCAGAAGGTGGGCAGCGAGTAGAAGACGTAGCTGAAGAAGGTGACCACCTGGTCGAAGATCGAGTAGCGACGGACGGCCGCGATGACGCCCAGCAGGATCGCCACGCTGACCCTGAGGACGAGCGCGGCGATCGTGAGCAGCAGGGTGGCCGGGATCCGCTCCGCGATCATGTCGACCACCGGTCGGCCCTGGTCGATGGAGAAGCCCAGGTCGCCGTGGATCAGGCCGTTGTCCCCGCCTCCCAGCTGAGGCGGCAGGAAATTGAGCCCGCCCTGCTGGCTGATGAAGCTCTCGGTGTCGCAGTTCCAGATCCCGACCCAGCCGCCGAACTCCCGGGCGATGCCCAGCGGTCCGGCATTGCGCTCGAGGCACCAGCGCTTCAGCCAGCGGTCGATCTGCTCCTCGGTGACCCGATTGTTCTGGTTGAACTGCGCCTGGGGCCCGCCGGGAGCCATCTTCATGAGAATGAAGCTGAGCAGGACGATCCCGATCAGCAGCGGGATGAGGCCAAGCGTGCGACGGACGATGTATTTGGCCACGGTCTCTCGGCAACCCGCGCTTCAGCTCTCGGCGCTGGATAGCACTACGGGGCGGGAGTGTACACCCCGCCCCGCAGTGTCTGGATGCCATTTCTTGCGATCGGGGCGAGGTGCCCCGATCGCGGGAATGGACGCTATGAGGTCCTACGCGGACCGGTTACTCCTGGATGAACCAGTCCTCGACGTTCCACATGTCGGACGCAGTGCTTGGATTCTTGAAGAAGTTTTGCAGCCGCACCGACTTGCCCCGGACCGACGTCCGGTAGTACAGCGGGACCTCGACGGCCTCGCTGACGTACAGCTCCTGGATCTTGATCGCAGCCTGGACTTGCGCCTCGGTCTGGACCTCACTGGCCAGGATGTCGAGCGCAGCATCCATCTCCGGGTTGGAGTAGCGGATCGTGTTGCCACCGTCGTGCGGCGGCAGATCCGGGATCTGCGTCGAGTGATAGCTGAAGTAGAAATCGCCGAAGAGGTCAAACGTCAGCACGTACGCGTAGAGGGCCAGATCGTAGGTCCCGCGGTAGATGCTGCACTTCGTGTCCGCCTCGACGTCGTTGTAGCCGGCGAAGAGCACGGCCGTCGAGTCGACGAGGTTGACGTTGACCTTGACTCCGACGTTGCCGAAGTACTCGGCAACCTTCTGGAGGGTGAGCTCGCGGACCGGCCGGCCGGCGCTGGTGCACGCCTCGAGAACAGCCTCGTTGCCGTCCTTGTCGATCGTGCCGTCACCGTTCGTGTCGGTCCACCCGGCAGCCTCGAGGGCGGCCGTGGCCTCCTCGGTGCTGAACGCCGGGCACTCGAGATCCTCGAGGCGCCAGTAGAGGCCCGGTGGGGTGTTCGAGCAGGCCTGAACGTCCTGTTCCTGGCCCGGGAAGAGCGTCTGGAACAGGTCTTCCTTGTCGACGGCCTGGTAGAGGGCCTTGCGGACGTTCACGTCCTGGAGCATCTCGTGGCCGGAGCCCGTGACACCCTCGATGGCATCGCCCTGGTTGAAGTCGAGGTGCTCGTACTCCCACGCCGGCTCGTTGAGCGCCTCGCCGATCGAGGGATCGACGCTCGCGATCGAGTCGAAGTCGGCCTGGAGCATGTTGAGCGCGACGTCCAGCTCGCCGGCCAGGAAGGCCGCCTTCATGCCGTCAACGTCGGCGTAGAACTGGTAGGTGAGCTCTTCGAGGCACGGAGCCGTGCCACAGGCCGTCTCACCGGTGTAGTTCGGATTGCGGACCAGGGTCACCGCCTGGGGCGATGCCTCCTGGAACATGAACGGGCCCGAGGTCGGCACGTCGGCGATTGCTTCGCTGACGGGCATCGAGCGCTCCGAGGCCTCCTCGATCGGGATCTCGGAGAAGTAGTGCTCGGGCAGGATCACGTTGGCGAGCAGGCCGTAGAAGCCTGCATACGGTGCGCAGAAGGTGACCGTGGCCGTCAGGCCGTCCTCGGCTACCTCAAAGGTGGCGATGTCCTCCCAACCGGTCGTGCCGGTGACCAGGCCGACCTGGGCCGGGTCGAGGTTCCACTCCCACGTGTAGCGCAGGTCGTTCAGGTCGAGCGTCTCGCCGTCCGACCACTTCAAGCCGGGGCGGATCTCGAGGTCGACCTCGAAGCCGTTCTCGGGCTCCGCCTCTGCGGTGGCTGCGGCGGTGGCTGCCTCGGTCGCCTCGGCCGTGGCCTCCCCGGTGGCGGCACCGGTCGCCTCAGCCGGAGGCGGCGGGACATAGGTGCATTCGACCTGTCCGACCTCGCGGACCGAGCCGTCGCCGAAGGTCGGCATCTTGGTTGCAAGGTCCGGGACCCAGTGACCGTCCGACGAGGTCTCCCACAGGCCCGGGTGCGTCGAGGCGAGAACCTCGGTGGTCGCGAATGCGTTCGAGTAGTACGAGTTGAGGTTATCCGGCGGCTGCCAGTTGCCGATGACGGCGCTGCCGCCCGGCGTGCCCTCGGCGGGCTGGTAGTCCGCGGCGAAGAGGATGTCCTCGCTGATCGCCGCGCCTTCCGTGGCGGCTTCAGTGGCCGCTTCGGTGCCGGCTTCAGTGGCCGCTTCGGTGCCGGCTTCAGTGGCCGCTTCGGTGGCGGCTTCAGTGGCCGCTTCGGTGGCGGCTTCAGTGGCCGCGGGTGGCTGACTTGCAGTCGTCGGAGCGGCCGATGGTGTCGCTTGGGTACACGCGGCAGCCACGAAAAGCATCGAGGCCAGCAATGCCAGGCCTCTGCGAGTCCGCAGACTCATGGGCTTCCATCCTCCTAATTGCCCGACGTCGAGCGGCCGCAACGGCGCGCGATCGTCCCGGTTCACGATCTCCGTCGCCGCTGTGCGAAAGGCGCGCAGACGCTCCCACGGGGCCCGTGAATAGGCGCGCATTATAGGCGGCCGGTCTGAACCGGTGTCAAGGATGCGCCTGGCGGCTGCGAACGGAGGCCCGATCAGCCCTCGCCCGCCTCGAGCCGCCAGCGGTCCGCGGCCCAGTCGTAGGCCGACCCCGCGAGCTCGACGGGGCCGTTCGGGCCGCTCACCCGACTCGACAGGCCCGCGTACGCCAGCTCGTGGCGGAACGGGAAGATCGGGATCTCGCGGGCGACCAGGGCGTGGAGCTTCCCGTACGCCGCCTCACGCGCCGCCGGGTCGAGCGTCGTGCGGCCCGCCTCGAT
>JACCWY010000514.1 GCA_013697395.1 Chloroflexota bacterium
CGATCGCGGCCAGCGCCGGCAAGGTGGTCTGATGTTTTGGTCGTCGCATGAGTGCACTCCCTTTCATCCCCAGGTCGAGGAGAACGCTAGGGACTGCCCGGCGCGCCGCATCGTGGGTGACCGAAGAGATGGGCTGCGGCTGTCCCCAGAGTCCGACTGTGGTCAGCACGGATGACCGGCGGCGGGGAGATGCCACAATCACCGCGTGGCCTCTGCCGGAGTAGGTAGGGCGCAGGCAGGCCGGCTCGTCGCCGCACTTGTCGGGCTGACCGCTGGGCTCCTGACACTCGCACTCCCTCCGAGCGAGGGCCCTCCCGTCACGACCTACACCGAAGCGTCGGCGACCGCCGCGACGCTCTTCGTCGTGGCCGGCCTGGGGATGACGCTGGCGGGGGTCGTCGCATCGCTCACGCAGCCCGGGAGGAGGCTGATCGGCGACCTGGCCCTGCTGGCGGGCTTCCTGTGGTTCTCGCCGGCGTGGGTGGGCTGGGATCTCGGGCCATCAGTGGTCCGGAACCTGGCGATGGTGGCCGCCGCCTTCACCTTGCCGGTCGTCGCTCACCTCGTGCTCGCCTCTTCCAGCGGCCGGGCGCACCCGCGCGCGGCAGCCGTGCTGGTGGGCGGGCTGTACGTGGAGGCGGCGCTCGCTGCGCTCGGCCTTTCGCTGTTCCGCGACCCGTTCTTCGATCCGGGCTGCTGGGCGAACTGCACGGACAACGTGTTCCTCGTCCGCTCGCTGCCGGCCGCGGCGCGCTGGATCGAGGTTGCCGATCGTTGGTTCGTCGCCGCGGCAGCCGCGGCACTCGTGGCCATCTGCGCGTGGCGCCTCGCGAAGGACTCGGGACCGGCTCGTCGGGTTGCGATGCCGGTGGTCGGCCCGGGCATGCTCTTCGCCGGTGCTGTTGTCGCGCACGCCGTCGCAGCTCAGCGCGCATCGGTCGAAAGCCCGTCCGACCCGGCATTCATGACGATTTTCCTCGTCGGGTCCGCTGCGGTGCTATTGCTCGCGGCCGGCGTGATCTGGGGAGCATTGCGAACCCTCGTCCACCGTCGCTCCGTTGCGCGGGTCGTGGCGAGCCTGGGCGAGGCGCCCGCTCCCGGCTCCCTCGAGTCCGCGCTGGCCCGCGCAGTCGGCGACCCGGGTCTGCGGATCGCCTACTGGCTCCCCGAGTCGGATCAGTACGTTGATGCGAAAGGCCGGCCGGTCCCCGCCCCGGTTGCGGGTTCGGGGTGGGCGCTCACGACCCTGGTACGGGACGGCCGGCGAATCGCGGTCGTCTCGCATGCGGCCGCGCTCGCCGAGCTCGAGCGGGAGATAGGGTCGGCTATCCGCCTGGGGCTCGAGAACGAGCGGCTGCAGGCCGAGGTGCTCGCGCGGCTCGAGGAGCTTCGTGCATCTCGCGCTCGGATCGTGGAGACGGGCGATGCCGAACGGATCCGGCTGGAACGCGACCTCCACGACGGGGCGCAGCAACGGCTGCTTGCACTGTCCTACGACATTCGCCTTGCGCGGGCGAGCGCCGAGGAGGACGGAGACGGTCGGACCGCGAGGCTGCTGACCGGCGCTGTCGACGGCGTTCAGGCGGCGGTGGACGAGCTTCGGGAGCTTGCCCACGGGATCTATCCCGCGATCCTGGGGGAGGCGGGGCTGGCGCCCGCGCTGGAGACCCTGGCCGATGCGGCTACCCTTCCGGTCGAGGTCAGGTGCGCGACGGCGCGGCGCTTACCGGCTCCGGTCGAGACGGCCGCCTATCTCGTCGTGTCGGAAACGGTCGACGACGCCGCTCACCGCGGCGCCGGGTACGCGGCGGTCAGTGTGACTGAGGAGGATGGGAGATTGGTGGTCACGGTGGAGGACGACGGGTCGCGACGCACGTCGTCCATGGTGCGCGTAGCCGATCGGATCGGTTCCGTGGGCGGCAGCGTGATCGTGGAACCGACCATGATCCGAGCGGAGATCCCGTGCGAGTAGTCGTCGCGGACGACGTGATGCTCACCCGGGAGGGGATCGTTCGCCTCCTGCGAGAGGCAGGCATCGAGGTCGTCGCCGAGGCGAGTGACGCAGCGGGGCTGCTCCACCATGTTCGCCTCGCGCACCCGGACGTTGCGCTCGTCGATATCCGCATGCCACCCACCCACACGGACGAGGGCCTCGTCGCGGCGAAGGCCGTGCGCGATGAGCATCCGGATATAGGCGTCCTGCTCCTTTCTCAGTACGTCGAGCCGAGCTACGCGCTTCGCCTCATCGAGGAGCAACCGGAGCGAGTGGGCTACCTGTTGAAGGAGCGCGTCTTCGACATCGCCACGGTCGTCGACGCCCTGCACCGGATCGTGGATGGGGAAACGGTGATCGATCCGACCATCGTCTCGCGCCTGCTGCGGCGTCGCCGCCGGGTGGATCCGCTCTCAGAGCTCACCGAGCGAGAACGAGAGGTGCTCGGTCTCATCGCCGAAGGCATGTCGAACCGGGCCATCGCCTCCCGGCTGTTCGTAACGGAGCGAACCGTCGAGGCGCACGTCACCCAAATCTTCATGAAGCTGGGACTGCCCGAGTCAACGGATCAGCATCGTCGGGTGCTGGCCGTCCTCGCATTCCTCCGGGCCTAGTCGCGGGCCGCGCCGCACGCGCTCAGTCAGGTGCGTCGAACATCGTCGCGTCGACGGCTGCCTTGTGCTGGCACCAACCCCAAGATCGTGAGCGAGGTGCTGGGACACAAGGAGTTGGCGATCAGGCCCGCCTCGACGCGATTCGCCGCGGCCGGAGGAATCGCCTCGCTCTGCAGAGTCGGCAGGGCGTCGGGGTAGCAGTGGAGGGTTACGACGCCGCGCCGCGAAGCGGCGGCGATTAGGGCGCGGATCGGGCCCCTTCGCGGCCTCGCTGACGTCGCCCTCGAGCAGCGTTGCGCTGACGGCCTCCGGCGCGAAAACAGCCGATAGCGCCATCCCGGGTGGAATCGGACGAAATCGCGCGGCCCTCGGAGCCCAGCGGGACTCCGAGTAAACCGACCGGTGTATCCGTGCCTGTTTGAGGCACGTAGTTGGGACGACCGATGAGAATGCCAGGCACCTCAATGTTCGTTGTCGCGCTGCTGCTCGGCGGCTGTGGGCTCGCCCCCGGCACGGCAGACTCCACCGCCAGGACGACCGCGACGGAGTCCGCCGCACCGCGCGATCTGTTCCGCTCGTCCCTGTATCCCTACTTGCTGGTGGTCCCGGACGGCTGGACAGCCCTGCCGGCAGGCCCGGACGAGGACCACTTCGAGACGACCGATCACATGAGCACCCTGACCGTCGGTACCGGAACCCCGGAGCCCGGGCAGAACGTCGAGGATCGCGTCCGGGAGAACCGAAAGCAGTTCGCCGACTGCGAGAGCGATGAGGGGATGGACCGATCGATCCAGGTTGACGGCGAGGACGGGATCCGGTGGGAGATCCGCTGCCCGGGCCGGTACAGCCTGGCGGCGAACACGATTCATGACGGGCTGGGCTATCGGCTCCGGCTCGAGGTTCCGGCGGGCGACGAGTCCGAGGCGGCCGCAATCATGGAGGAATTCCTCGCCGGGTTCGCGTTCACGGAGTAGACCTTCGACCGCGCTTGCGGGAGTCGTCCAAAATGGCGCTTGTAATCGACCAGCTCGACGCCGAGACTGGCCGCCGAATCACCCACGACCGGGGCGGCAGACCCATGGACGCCACCGAGGCCGAATACTCGTGGTTTTTCCGCGAGGAGTTTGCGGGCGTGGTCCGGACGGCGTACCTGATTCTCCATGACCAGGCCGCGGCCGAGGACGTCGCGCAGGAGGCGTTCACGCAGCTGCTCCTGAACTGGTCGAAGATCGCCCCGCTACGAGCGCCCAGTCGCCTGGGTCCGCCGGGTCGCGATCCGTCTCGCGGTACGCGTCGCTCGCCGCGATCGGCTGCGCAGCACGCTGCTCGGCTGGCTCGAGGCCCCGCGGGCGGATCGCGCCGCGGACCTCGATCTCGCCGCAGCGATCCGGTCGTTGCCTCCGCGTCAGCGCGCCGTCGTCGCGCTCTTCTACTACGAGGACCGGCCGCTCACCGAGATCGCCGAGCTCCTGGGCTGCTCGCACTCGACGGCGAAGGTGCACCTCTTCAAGGCCCGACGGCGCCTGGCGGGACTGCTCGGCGCGGATCACCGGGAGGGCGACAGTGTCGCTTGACCGTCGTCTGCGCGACGAGCTCGACGTGCTTGCATCGGCAGTCGAGCCCGATGTCGAGGCCAACCTCCAGGCCTCCTTGCACCGGGCCCGCTCGAGGTCCCGCCGCCGCGGCGCGGCGATGGTGCTTGCGTTCGCCGCAGTCGTGGTCGCGGTCGTGGTCATCGGTCCTGCGATGCTGCGAGTGCTTCAGAGCGGTCCGAGCCAGCTCGGCAGTGAGGCCTCGCCCACCGCGATCGAGCGCCTCAGCGACCGATACACCGCAACCGTCGAATCGGACGACCCCGAGATTCAGCGGTACGCGATGAGCGGCGAGTGGACGATCGAGTTCCGCGACGACGGGCTCCTGGGCGTCACGGCGCCGGCGCAGTTCTCGGGCACGCGCACAGGCTACACGTTCGAGGTGACGGCCGATCAGCTGCGGACAGACCTGTTGAGCACCGACGTGTGCAGCGGCCTGCTCCCCGGCACATACCGGTGGGAGCTGGTTGCCGAGACGCTCACGTTGACCGCCCTCGACGACGCATGCGCCGGGCGAGCCGCCCTGCTGGGCGGCGCATCATGGCGGTCGGCACCGGAAGGTGAGTAAACCGTCTGGCGCGGTCGGGCCTGTTCACGACGACGGGCGTCAACACAGGCGCCGGCACGTAACAGGGAGATTCATTCGATGAGACGCGACATCCTCCTGGTGGCGATCGCTTCGCTCGCACTCACGGCATGCGCCGGCCAGCCAGCGACGAGCTCGGCACCGGCGCAGGCGACGACCCCACCGGCGACCGCCGCCGCGACCGACGTTGCCGCCGACCCGCTCGAGGGCACGTGGACGACCGAGGAGATGAGCGCAGAAGAGCTCAAGCAGGCGGCACTCGACGCCGGTCACTCGGATGCCGACGTTGAGGAGTTCTTCAGCGGACCGCTCGGTCTTCATGCTGACGCCGC
>JACCWY010000534.1 GCA_013697395.1 Chloroflexota bacterium
GTCCTCAACCTGCCCCAGCTATCGATCATGATTTCGCTGCAGGTCAGCGCCAACCGCGCCCAGGCTACGAGCGATGCGCGGGCGATGGCAGATCACGCCACGCTCATCGCGCTCCACGAGCTGAGCAAGCGGCAGGTCGAGATCCTCGACGGGCAGAACAGGGTCCTCGACATCCTCCAACGTGCGGTGGTCGGCAGCGGGCCGGACCGGAGTCCGTAGTACGGCTGCGGCGGCCGATGATCCTCAACGGCTAGGCTCCTGCGGAACGCCTACGGGCAGCGCTACAAATCGTCCACCCACCACTCAGGCACGCCGTCACCCGTCACCACCGTGCCGTCGGGCTCGACACTGAGCCACAGCGCGAGCACGTCAGGGTCACCGAACGCCTCACCCGTCACGCGGTGAGCCATCTCCCCGCCCGGATCGGGTCGCGAGGGAGTCTGGCTCACGGTCAGCTCCCAGTCGCGCCCGACCGCTCCGCAGCCGGTGGACGCCGGTCGCCGCTGCACCGGTCCTTCGATGCACGGCTGGTTCTGGCTCAGGACGATGAAGTAGTGCGGGACGTCGGTGGTGTTGCGCATGTAGAACGACAGATCGATCGGATCCGCGGGCATGTGTCAGGGGTGGGGGCGGCGCCAGGGAGATCCCGCAACCGGCCACCAACATCAGAGCGATCGGCAGAAGCCGTAGGGCGGGGCGAAGCTCAGCGGCAAGAAGAAGGAAGCGCATCTACGCGGTGTTCCGGAGCTTCTCGAGGCCGTCGAGGATCAGGTCGAGCCCGAATTCGAACTCGTCGGAGTAGTCGAAGCCGATCTTCAGGACGTGGTCCACGATGACCTCGTTGAGGTACGGATACCGTTGCGCCGGGAGCGCGGTGACGATCATCTGCGCCATACCCGCGAGCTCCTGCGGTGTCCCGGACGGCAGGTTCTGCTCCTGCACGGCGAATCCGTAGATGTAGCTGTCGAGGGTGAAGAACGCGTGAATCGCCATCTCGACCGAGAAGCCTGCTTGCCGAAGGCTTCCAAGCACCGCGTCGGGGTAACGCGATCTTGCCGGACTGGGGTTCGCACGGGACTCGATCAGGCCGGCCGCCCACGGGTGGCGCGCGAGCATCTCGCGGGCAGAGAGAGCTCGGCGGCGAATGGCCGCTTTCCAGTCATCGCCGATCGGTGGCACCTCGACCTCGCCCACGACGATGTCGGCGAGACCGTCGAGGATGTCGTCCTTATTGGCCACGTGGTAGTAGAGCGTCATCGCCTCGACCCCGAGCGCCTGCGCCAGCCGGCGCATGGTGAGCGACTCGATGCCGTCCGCATCGGCCAGCTCGATGGCAGCCGCGAGCACGCGCTCCCGGCTGAGCGGGACGCGCACCTCCTGCGTTGGCTTGGCTTTCGTCGACACCTGGGTGCTCCTCTGTGGGTGCTTGACAATCTTACGCCGTAAGACTTACGCTGCAAATCCAATCTTACACCGTACGAAAGCGAGAGTTGGAGAAGGCAATGAATGTGTTGCAGCAAGTCGAAGGCGAAAAGGGTGTCCTGCGATGGGGTGGTCTGGCCGGAGTCCTCGGCGGCGTCCTCTTCCTGTTCGTCTTCGTCTTCGTCGGCGCAGTCGTCGGACCGGATCCGGCGGGACCCGCGGGGCCGGTGACCCGGTTCCCGGAGATCAAGGCGGCGCGCACGCTGGAGAACGGCCTCTACCTGGTCGTCATCGCCCTGTTCGTCATCCATTTCCTGGCCCTGTACCGGGCCCTGCGAGGGTCGAGCATCGCGCCCGCTCTCTTCGGGAGCGTTCTGGCGATCGTGGGTCTCGCCGTCCTGGCCGCCGGAGCGCTGCCACACGTCGCGACCACCCGGCTCTCCGACCTCTATCACGCTGCCGGCGCGACGCCCCAGGACCAGGCCACCGTCGTCCTGTTGTGGCAGGCGAACCAGGGCATCTTCGACGCGCTGCTGGCTGCAGGCCTTGTGCTCGTGCCGATCGGCCTCGTTGCCCTCGGGGTTGCGATGCTCAGGGCCCCGGCATTTGGCAAGGGCATCGGCGTCGCGACCGTCGCGCTCGGAGTGATCGGAATCGGGTCGGCGTCCGCTTTCCTGCTCGATCCCCTCTCTCCCGTCGCCGTTGTCGGGTTCCTGGCACTCATCGTCTTCCACCTCGTCCTGGGATGGAACGTCCACCGCCTCTCGAGGGCTCCCGTCGGCACGGGGAGCGCCCTCCCCGCCGACGAGCGCCGGCTCGCCGCAGCGGATTTGGGTCCGGCTTAGTTCCGAGCGTGGATGCGAAATCCGCCCATTTGGTGCGGGGCCAGCAACCGACGTGTGCAGATTTGTGTATTGACGTGGCCTTTGGGGAGGTGCACATTCACGCTCCAGCGCGTCCGTGTCCATCGACGCGCCGACGGGAGGAATCACCGTGTCCGAGCATGTCGCATCGCGTCCAACCGCTGTCCTCATCGCGATCCTGGCGCTGCTGCTGAGCCTTCTCGCCATCCTGACCATCACCGAGCGCGTGAGCGCCCAGTCCGACTTCTTCGTCGAACTGTCCGGCGCCGCAGAGGTGCCCGGGCCCGGTGACCCCGATGGTGGCGGCGGCGGCTCGATCTTCGTCGATCCCGCAGCCGGAGAGGTCTGCGCGTTCATCGAGGTGTTCGACATCGCGCCCGCTACTGCGGCCCACATCCACGCCGGCGCCGCCGGGGTGGCCGGGTCGGTCGTGGTCACGCTCCCCACCCCGAACGCCGATGGCATCGCCGACGGGTGCGTCAGTGGGCTGGACACCGCATTGCTCCAGGGCATTCACGACACGCCGAGTGACTATTACGTCAACGTGCACACCGCCGATTTCCCGGACGGGGCTGTGCGTGGTCAACTCGAACTGGCGCCGGTCCCGCTCCACGCCAACCTGAGCGGCGAGGCCGAGGTGCCGGGTCCGGGAGATCCGGACGGCGGAGGTATCGCCGACCTGAGCATTTCGGTCTCGGGCGGCGAGGTGTGCGGCTTCATCGCGGTCGACTCGATCGCCACGGCCACCGCTGCCCACATCCACGCCGGCGCGGCGGGCGCGGCGGGCCCAGTCGTCGTCACCCTGCTCACTCCGGGAGCCGATGGCGTCGCGGACGGTTGCGTCAGCGGGGTCGACCCGGCCGTGCTCCAGGCGATCCTCGACGCCCCGAGCGCGTACTACGTCAATGTGCACAACGCCGAGTTTCCTGACGGCGCGGTCCGTGGCCAGCTCGGGCCGCCGCCGTTGCAGCTCTTCGCGGGCCTGAGCGGAGGGGAGGAGGTGCCGGGTCCGGGTGATCCCGATGGCGGCGGCTTCGCTGTTGTCGAGGTCTTCGTTGATCTCGGTCAGATCTGCGGGTTCACGGAGGTCTCCGGTATCGCGCCGGCGACCGCCGCCCACATCCATGCCGGTGCAGCCGGCGTCGCCGGGCCGGTGGTCATCACGCTGCCCACCCCCAATGCCGACGGGCTGGGGGAGGGCTGCGTCGGCGGCCTCGATCCGGCGTTGCTCCAGTCGGTCATCGCTGATCCGGGGGCGTTCTATCTGAACGTCCACACAGCAGACTATCCCGATGGCGCGGTCCGGGGGCAACTCTCCTTCGAGCCGCCTCCACCGCCAGATTGCGCTCCAGGCGTGCTCTGCAACGGCATCCTGTCGCCTGGCACGTACACGTACACCGGCTTCGGCACGGACGTCACCTTCACCACCGTGGATGAATGGAGCTTCGTCGGCGATTCGGTGCCGTCCATGAATCTCTTTGCGCTGGAGGAGCAGGGCGGGCTGTTCGCGTTCCCGTTCGGCGGCGCGGTCTTCTCGGACCCCTGCGATGAGGGCAGCGTCGTGACGATCGGCGATGGTCCGGCCGAGACGATGGACTGGCTCGGCGACCGCGGTTTCCTGGAGCTCACTGAACCGATCGCCGTGACATACGGCGGGGCGAGCGGACTCCAGGTCGACCTCGTCTCCGCCACCACACCACCGGAGTGCGATGAGCATCCGGTCGCGCTGGTGTTCAGCCTTCCGGACGGAAACTTCTTCTTCTTCGAGACGGGATCGACGGGCCGGATCATCGCGCTCGACGTTGCCGGAGAGACGATTCTCGTCATCTTGGAGCATGTCGCCGCCGGCGGCGGTGATCCCGGGGCGTTCCTCGCGCGCGCTCAGGGCGTGGTCAACAGCTTCGTCTGGGCTCTCGGCGGGACGCCGCCGCCGCCCTCGCCGGCACCGCCGGCACCCCCGGCCCCAACGCCGCCGCGGCTCCCGAACACGGCGGCCGATCCGATGGGAGCGCCGCTTGGCGTGGGCGTGATCATGCTCGGAGCTGGATTGACCGGCTCAGCGATTGTTCTGGCCGGCCGGCGGCGGGTCAGCCGTTAGGGAGTCTGGAAGATGGTCGGACCCCCGGTGCCGACCCTCTTCCCATCCACAGCGCCGCGGATGGTCGGCCCACCCAGTCGGCCCTTTTGGGGTGACGCGTCCGACCACAGCCGGACCCCGTCGGGGCTGAGCCCATCGGCGCAACGCGACCGGCCGGTCCCACCCTTCCCGACCGCGGGAGGACCGGGTGATACTTCGCCCAGGGATGGGGCGGAGAGGCCGCTACCGGTCGCCCTTGTCACCGCGGCCCTAGTTGGTCATTGTTCTGCGCGTTCTTGCGACGGTCCCTTGACGACGGTGTCCCGTCATCGCTGCGCCTGATGGAAAGTCCCGCGCGCACGCCCCCCAGCTCGCGGATGCGATCGAGCATGTCCGTGCCGAGGCTGTCGAGCCCCACATCGTCCGCGAGTTGTGCGGCCTCGACAACCGCTTGCCAGTTGTCTACCGGGCTCAAGACCACGCCCAGGCGCATCGGGGTCTCCATCGGTTCGGATCGTCTCTGTGCCGGACCCAATCATCGGGCTGCGCTTCTGGCGGCATGCATGTTCTCATGCGCCGGTGACCGTCCGCAGGAGGGTCGGAAATGGCGGCGGCGGCAAGCGAGCCGCCCGCCATCCTCTCTGGCTTCCCGGCGGGAAACGCTTCGCATGCCTATCACCCCAACACGCGGGCACACCGAGCGATGATCTTGACGTCCAGTCAGTCTCGGCCGGCGGCCACGCCGATAGCTTCGTGGTCGGGTTGAATTGCTCTCCTCGCGTCACGCTCGTCGCGCATTGCCGCACGAGTCGCATCTGAAAGCAGATCAACCTGTTTATCGAGGACCTGAATCCGCTCCAAGGGAACGACCGACTGTAGGTCAGCAAGCGCCGCCATCAGCCTCCGGGCGATCTGCGGTGAGCCCGCGCCCGCGATCCGGATCTCGTCGAAAGCAAGACGGATGTATGCGTCCCAGCTCATTGTGGGAACCGTGAGCCGTACTACCCCTGTCCGGTCGCGATGCCGGCCGTCTGGAAACGGTCGCCTGGCGAGCTGTCGAAGGATGTCGTGCAGCCGATCGATCGCTTGAACCGCCGTCGACGCGCTAGATTGACCGCGCATCCATCGTGCCGAGGACTGGTGCGCCTGGGCGAGAGGACCGAACGGTGAGCGGCTCGAGGGCCGGGGGACGGGACCGCAGGACGCTGCTCAGGCTCACCGTGCACCTGAGGGCAATTGGCGAGCGGCGAGAACTTGCTGTGCCGGGCGCCGTGGGCATGGAGCAGCCCCGGAGGGTATCTCCGGGGCTGCCGATATCGTCGCCGACCGACTGCCCGTCGTGAAAGCGACTAGCGGCGCTGGGCGACCGGGAAGACGAGGCGCCGACCGGCGAGCGCGAGCGCTGCTGCGACTAGCACCAGCCCGACCGGAACTGCGTTCGACGCGGGCACCTCCATCGCGGTATTCGGGACCCCGGCGAGCGTTCCTCCACGCGGTGGCGTGGGCGGGTTGCCGCCCTGAGTGCCGTCGAGGCAGACCCTCTTCGCCGCCACATTGACGATGAAGGAGCTCTCGCCAGTCAGGACGAAGCCTTCAGCGGCAGCTGCCGTGATGGTGAACGTCCCGGACGCCCCAGCGGTGTACGCGGGGCTGACGGTGTAGCTCACGCCGGTCGCGGCATTCACTGTCAGGTTGCCGGGCGCCTCACACGTCGGTCCGGTGACAGACGGTGCGATGGCCGCCGCGTTCTCGGGGCAATCAATCGCCGCCGGAACGGAGACCTCGAACATAGTCTGCGCACCTTCCGCGATAACCCAGCCCTCTTCCGCGCTTGCAGTGACCGTGAACTCCCCAGAGTCGCCGGCGCTGTAGGCGGGATCGACGGTGTAGGCGATGCCGTCGACTTCGGGCAGCGTCAGCATTCCAGCGGCTTCGCAGGTTGCACCACTGACGCTCGGCGCGAGCGGCGTCACTTCGGGGTCCGCGACCTGGTCGCAGGTCTCAAGGTCGGTGTTCTCGAGCAGGAAGTCCTGCTCGTGGCCGGCCAGCGGGCTGTTACCCGGGTTGTCAGACAGGTGGGGCTCGTAGCCGCTGTTGGCAGCGACCTTGATCGCCACGTATGGATTGGACTCTGAACTCGTGGCGTGACAGATGGTGATCTTGTGATTCGATGCAGCGACGGGCAGCGCCAAGGCGAATACCATCGCCACCCCCGCGATCAGTCCGATGAGCTTGCGCACTTCTGGTTTCCTCGTCCCCTGGGTCGACGGCCACTCGGGCCATAAGTCCTGGCTCAATCGGAGCCACGCAGCGAGCATTCCACGTCACCTGGTACTTGTGTACCCATCGCGCGCGACCTGTGTGCAGTGCGGTGGGGTACGCGGTAGTACTGGCGGTCGCGTCCCAACGATGCTGGAAAAGTTGACGGCGTAGGCTCCTCGGCGACGTGATGTTAGGCCACCCGCTGCCCGGTCGACGGGACGGAGCGAGCAGCGACGAGAGCGGCGATGGCATGGTGGTC
>JACCWY010000537.1 GCA_013697395.1 Chloroflexota bacterium
GTGCCCGGGCCTGTCTCTGCCCGCTAGGTGCCGGATGGGACGCGCTTCGGCTGGTGCCGAGGGCCATCGCGGAGAGTCCGCGGAGGACATGGCCAGCCGCCGGATTCCGAGGGGCCGCGCCGAAGGCCATCGCCTACGACCGTGTAGTAGCATGCCTTCGAAGGCATTCCCCCCAGCGGAGCGACATGGAAGGCGACTACCTTGGGCCCCTCGAACGGCGGGTCATGGACCAGCTATGGAAAGGCGGCCCGCAGACCGTGGGCGACATCCTCGAGACGCTGAACGGCGCCTCCGCTCGAAGGCTCGCGTACACGACGGTAATGACGATCCTGGTGCGGTTGCACGAGAAGGCTTACGTCACGCGCTCGCAGACCGGGCGTACCTACACCTATGAAGCGGCCATGGCGGAGGCGGTGCTGGCCGCCACGGTCGGCCGGCGCGAACTCAGCCGCCTCATCGACCGCTACGGCGCCGCCTCGCTGGCCCGATTTGCCGAGGATCTCGGAACGGCCCAGACGCCGCTCGCACAGCGCCTCCGCGAGCTCGCCAAGGAAGAGTCGCGATGACCCTGCGTTCCGACACCCTCGTCGGCGTCGTGGCTGCGGTGGGTGCAGCCGGGATGTGCATGCTTGTGACACCGATCCCCGGCCATCCGGCGGGTTGGCTGCTGCCCATTGCCGTGGCGCTCGCCGCGGGGCTGACCGTGGTCGTCGCCAGAATTGCCTGGGCTGCATATCGTCACCATCGGCTCAGCCTCCGACTCCGCGCGACCGCCCGGCCCGCCACCCTTGGCGCGTTCGAGGTCCAGGAAGTTGCCGGTGTGGACACCGCCTTCGTCGCCGGCCTGCGCCGGCCGCAGATCTTCTGCTCACCGCAGCTGAGCGGCCTGCTCGAGCCGGACGAGCTGCGAGCAGTCCTGTTGCACGAGCGTTACCACCAGCTGGATCGGGCGCCGGCCAGACTGGTCGTCCTGGAGGCCGTGGCCCCGGCGCTGCGCGCGTTCCGCAGCGGTCGAGCGTGGTTGGCGCGTTGGACAGCAGGCCTGGAGATCGCCGCGGACCGCCACGCGCTCAGGCAGGGGAGCTCGCGCGGTGCGCTTGCCAGGGCGCTGCTCAAGCTGCCGCCGATGCAAGCCGCCGGCATCGGCATCGGCTTCGTCTCCGCGATCGATCTTCGGCTGCTGGCCTTGGTCGACGGACAGCTTGCCGGAGCGGAGCCCCTGCCGCTGACCTGGTTCATCGTGCCGATCGCGGCGGTGGCCGTGTGCCTGCTCCTGGTTTTGCCAGCGTAGTTGCGGCCAGCCGCACGCACCGCGTCGCGGCCGGTGACTGGTTGCGTTCGGTGAGGACCGGTGCGCTGCACGCACAGGGCATGCCCGACCTCGGCAGCACAGGCCAGCGAAGCGCATGAGGCTGGTCCGGTGGCGCGCCGCCGGCTCCCGGTCCTCCGGCCGGCTGCTGATCATTCTCGGGATCAATGCGCTGGGGTTGGTCGCCGCAATTGGCATCCTGCTGTATGCATTGACGCGTCCGCTGACGGGCATACCCGTGGAGGGCGTGACCCTCGACGGCGAGGCGCTGCTTCAGGAGCAGGCGGCTGCGGCAGGGCGAGCCGTCCGCGATCCGGCACCTGGACTCGCCCAGTCTGGCGGCGGCGTCTCACCTCGGCTGGCCGACCTCGAGGGTCGGTCCGTCACGCTCGCCGACTACCGCGGGCGGCCGATTTGGATCACATTCTGGGCGACCTACTGTCATGCCTGTCAGCTGGAGGAGCCCGATCTGCGTCGCGTCTACGCGTCGCACGTCGGCGATGACCTCGTCATGTTGGCCATCGACGTCGGCGAGGATCGGGCGGTCGTGCGGCGCTATGTCGAAGAACGGCGCCTTCCGTGGACGGTACTCATCGACGTCGAAGGATCCGCCGTTGGCGCCTACGGCGCCATTGGGACGCCGACCCACTATTTCGTCGACCGCCAGGGGATCATCCGTTCTCGGGCCTTCGGCGCGCTCGCCCAGGACGAGATGGAAGCTCACCTCGCCGGAATCGAGTAGCGCACACCATGCCTCGGCCACGGTTCGCGCTGAGCGCGTGAACTCGTGCATAGCGCGGATCGAGCCATGGT
>JACCWY010000003.1 GCA_013697395.1 Chloroflexota bacterium
ATCGAGCTCCTCGGCCAGGGCCGAGCAGCGCATCGGCGTCTCGAGGGTCACGAGGGAGATTCGGGGATGCGCTGGAGGGTGCGAACCTGCGAGAAGAGGACGGGCAGGAATCCCAGGAATGAGCCGATGGCGCCGACCCAGATCGTGGCATGCAGCCCGATCACGCCGCCCAGGATTCCCCCGGCCAGCGCGCCGATCGGGATCGTGCCCCATACGATGAAACGCATCGTCGCATTCATTCGGCCAAGCATGCGCTCGGGCGTGATCGCCTGCCGGAGGCTCACCTGGTTCACGTTGTAGATGACCGCCGTCGCAGCGCCGATGAAGAAGCCGCCGATGATCCAGGGCACGGGTGCCTCGCGCGGCGCGAGCGCCACGGCGACGAGCGTGAACGAGGAGAGGAAGGCGGATCCAACGATCGTCGGGCCGACACCGATCCAGCGACCGAGGCGTTCGGAGGTGAGGGCACCTGCGAGCACGCCCACGTTGGCGACCGTGAAGATGAGGCCGACCGTCCCGGGCGTCAGGCCGAGCTCCTCCACCGCATACAGCAGGAGGATGGCCGTCCCGAGGTTGCCGAACAGGTTGAGCGTCCCGGTGCACGCTGCGATCGCTCGCAGGTAGCGATGGCCCAGGACGTAGCGCAGTCCTTCGCTCGCCTCCTGCCGCATGGACGGACGCGGGCCGGTGTTCGGGTCGTGCGGCTCGGGCGGGACCTCCGGCATGCGGATGAGAAGGAGGATGAGGACGCTGCCGATGTAGCTGATGACGTCGAAGAAGATCGCGATCGGCGCACGCACGAGCTCGACAAGGAAGCCCGCGACGCCCGGCCCGACCACCATGCTGGCGGAGGCCGACAACTCGAGCTTGGCGTTGCCCTCCACGAGGCGATCGCGCTCGACGACGCTCGGCAGGTACGACTGGTAGGCGACGTCGAAGAAGACCTCGAGGCACCCGACCCCGAACGCCACCACGTACAGCTGCCAGATCGTCAGCCACCCGCCAAGGAACGCGATCGGGATGGAAGTGAGCAGGATCGCGCGGCCGATGTCGGCACCGATGAGGATCGGCCGGCGGCGCATCCGGTCGACCCAGACCCCCGCCGGCAGGGTGAGCAGGATGAAGGGCAGGAACTGGAAGGTGCCGAGCAGCCCGAGCTCGAAGGGGCTGACGCCCAGCGTGAGCACGGCGACGAAGGGGATGGCGAGCTGCGTGACCTCGTCGCCCAGCTGGCTGACCGTCTGGGCGGTCCACAGCTTCATGAAGTCGCGGTGTCCCCACAGCGACCTGCGTCGCGGCGTGGTGGCCGCCGCCTCGGCGGGGTCGGGCTCGCCCGGTCTGGGCGTCTCGAGCGACATCTATCGGTCCTCGCCGTCGGGTGCCGACCAGTCGGGGACGTAGATCGCGCCGACGAAACCGAACGTCTCGCCCCGGCCCGGCGACCCGTCGGCGAACTCCTCCGCCAGGCCCTCGATCATGCGGGCGAAACGCCGTGCTCTCGCCGCGGACATACCCCGTGTCAGCCGCGGACTCGTGCCATGGTCAGGCCGTCGGCAAGTGGGAGCAGCACGTGGTCGACGCGCTCGTCGGCCGCGACCTTCTCGTTCAGCGCGCGGATGGCACGCACGTTCTCGCTGTCGACCGATGGATCTGCCACCTCCCCGCTCCACAGCACGTTGTCGATCAGGATCAGCCCGCCTGGACGCACGACGCGGAGGGAACCTTCGTAGTACGCGTCATAGTTCGGTTTGTCTGCGTCGATGAAGGCCAGGTCGAAGCTGTCGTCGGCCAGCGCGCTCAAGGTCTCGGTGGCGGGCGCGAGGCGGAGCTCGACCCGGTCTCCCACGCCGGCATCGGCCCAGGCACGGCGGGCGATATCGGTCCATTCGCGGCTGACGTCGCAGCACACGATCCGGCCGTCGGGCGGCAGTGCGAGCGCCATGGCGGTCGAGCTGTAGCCGGTGAACGTTCCGATCTCGAGGATGCGCCTGGCGCCCAGCAGCCTGACCAGCATCGCCATGAATGCGCCCTGGTCGGGCCCGATCTGCATGTTGTGCTGGGGCAGCTCCAGGGTCCGCTCGCGCAGGGCCGCAAGCACGGGATGCTCGCGGACGCCGTACCGGTGGACGTAGGCGATGACGTCGTCGGTGAGGTTGATCGTTCGGCTCGACATAGCCGGGGAATCGTACGCGCCAGAGACTCGCGGCGCCGGCTCACAGCGCTCGGGGGTGTGTGGGAAGGTGCTTGAAGCTGCGGGCGCCGATCAGCGGCGCTTGGCATGCCCGAGGCCGAGAATGCCCCTCGTCCGGCACGAACGGAGGGGCGTCGTGCTGGTTTCGCGCCGATCAGTGGCGCTATCGCAGCAACCCGGGCGGCGTGACGGCGCTCGTGCCGGCTTGGCGCCGCTGAGCGGCAGCTAAGTCAT
>JACCWY010000007.1 GCA_013697395.1 Chloroflexota bacterium
CCGCAACACGCTTGCCGCGACGCTGGCGCAGGTCTCGACCGCACTCTTCGGCTACCTCCTCCTCTACCTCACTGCGTTCCTCAGCGGGGCGGAGGGCGTCGGAGCGCTCGCGGTCCTCATGAGCATCTCCCTCATGGGTCAGATGGTCGCGGTGCTCGGGCTGAACATCCTGCTGACCAGGACGATCGCGGTGGGCAGCGCCGATCAGCCCCGCGAGCTCGGACGGAGCCTCGCTCTCGCGATGGCGGGGGGTCTCGCGGTGGGAGCGGTCGTGGTCGTCGTGTCTGGCATCGGCCTCGTACCGGAGAGTCTCGGGCTCGCCATCGCCATCGTCGCGCTGAGCATCGCGCCGGGCGCCGCCGCGATGGTGTGCGAGGGGTTCATCACCGGCCGGGAGCGTCTCGGCCTCATCACGAAGTCGAACGTCATCGAGGGTCTGGCCCGTTTCATCGTCGCCGCGGCGGCGCTCCTGGCCGGCGCCGGAGCGGTCGGGCTCGCTCTCACCATCGTCATCACGCGAGTGCTCGCGCTCGCGATCGACCTCCGCTTCATCCGCACGAAGCTGGACACGTCGCCGGGTCAGCTGACGCTCGACGGCAGCCTCGGCACGGTGCGCCAGGCGCTCCCGCTCGCCGGCGTCTTCGTGCTCTTGACGCTGTTCTCCCGTGGCGACGTCCCGATCCTCGCCGCGGTCTCCGGGAGCGAGGCCGCGGGCCTGTACGCGGCTGGGAACCGCCCGGTCGAGCTCGCCGGCATGCTTCCGCTCAGCCTCATGGCGGCGCTCTACCCGGCCCTGGCCCGTCAGGTCGCGGACGCGGAGGCCGCATCGCGACGGACCTTCGAGAACTCCTTCGCGCTCGTGGCGGCCACGATGATGGCGGTGGCTGCCGTCTTCGCGCAGCGAGCGGACCTCATCGTCGGTCTCCTCTACCCGCCGAGCCTGGCCGCCGCGGACGCCGTGCTGTCCGTGACGGCGTGGTATCTCCTCGCCCTCACAATCGACGCCATGACGACGACGGTGATCCTCGCGACGGGTCGCTTCTACCTCGCCTTCGCGACCCTCGCCGTCGCGGCGAGCGTGCTCATCGGCCTGAACCTCCTCCTCGATCCCGTCCTCGGCGCGGTCGGCGCGGCGGTGGCGCGACTCGTCGGGCAGCTCGTCGCCTTCATCGTGAGCCTGCCGTTCGTCGTGCGCGATTGGATGACGCGACCTCTCGCGCGCCGGCTCGCCGGCGTTGCCGCCAGCGGCGGGCTCCTCGTCGTCCTGCTCGAAGCGACGCGATCGATCCCGCTGCCCGGCGCCCTGCTCGCGATCACGACGTACGGCGCGGCCCTCCTGGTGACGGGAGCGGTCGCGCGCTCGGATATCGCCCAGGCGTTCGCTCGGCTTCGCCTGATCGGCGCGCGATGACATCGGTGCCCCCTGCGACCGGACCATCAATCGCCGTCATCATCCCCACGAGGGACCGGCGCGTGATGCTGCGCGAGCTGCTCCTGTCGCTCGCCGCCCAACGCTACCCGCGCGACCGCTACGAGGTCATCGTCGTCGACAACCGCTCGTCCGACGGCACCGATGGGATGGTCGAGGAGGTCGCGCGGACCACTGGCCTACGCGTGCGGCGCGTGCTGGGCGAGGATCGCGGCCCAGCTCCCGCGCGCAATCTCGGCGCGACGCTCGCCGACGCGGAGATCCTCGCCTTCACCGACAGCGACTGCGTCGCCTCGAGCACCTGGCTCGAGGCCGGCGCAAAGGCGTTCGAGGATCGCGCAGTCGGTCTCGTGTGCGGCCCGATCCTTGTGCCGGGGAACCTGGAAGATCCGTTCCTGGACCTGCCGGTGCGGACCAGATTCCTTCTCATCGATGCGGAGAACCCCTTCTACCCGACGGCGAACGTGCTGTACCGGCGCGCCGTGTTCTTCGATGCGGGAGGCTTCCCGGCGCCGGATCGCCACGAGCTGATGGGACAGCTGCAGGGCGGCGACGACGTCGAGCTGGCGTGGGCGGTAAAGCGGGCTGGCTGGAAGAGCTCGTTCGCGCCGGGGGTGGTCGTTCATCACGCGGTGCACGCACTCACCTGGCCCCAGTGGTTCAGGTACACACTCCTCTTCTCGACGCTGCCGCTGACCCTGAAGCGCGTGCCCGAGATCCGCAAGATGCTCCCGCTCCGGATGCTCCTCCCGTACCACGGCGCGCACCTCTTCAAGGTCGGCCTCGTTGGACTCGCCCTGACCATCCTCAGCCCGGTCGCGCTGCTCCTGTGGGGGCCGTTCCTGCTGTACTGGCTGCGCCTGTGCCGGCGTGACCTCGGCCGCCCTCGACGCTGGCCTGCGCTGGCCCTGCTCGTCGCGGCCTGGAGCGCGAACCATCTGTTCCTCACGGCGATCCTCGTGCGCTCGAGCGCGAGACACCGATCGCTCGTGCTGTGATCCGCCGGCGCGGTCAGCCGGGAGGTGGTGACGGCGCGTGCGCGGACGCGGCACCGGACCGGAGGATCATCCGGCTCACGACGCGCGCAAGGTAGATGCAGGACACGGCCCCTGATCCGTAGGTGAAGACCGCGAGCAGCACGTAGACGAGCGGGAGGAGCGCGAGCGCTGCGGCGTAGCTCAGGGCAAGCGCCGCGGCGAAGAAGATCAGGTAGCGCAGGTACGCCCACCAGCGGAAGGCGGGCCGGTGCTCAAGGCCTGTCGGAGTGGTGGCGGCGTCCAGACGCACGGAGCGGAAGAACGCCCACGCGAGCACGAGGAGTCCGGCGACCGTCGCCACGAGGGCTCCGGACTCCGGAACATAGCGCTGGGGAAGGCTGCCGAGCGCGAGCACGAGAGCGAGGCCGAGCGTGATCACCCACTGCCAGCGGCCGTGCCTCGACGCGGGTGGGCGTCCGGACCGCCGGAACACCGCGATGAGGACGGTGAGCGTCGCCGCGTTCAGCGCGAACGCCGGCACCACCACCTCTGGCGGCTGTCCGGTGATCGCCGCGAGGATGCCTGCTGCCACGGGGAGAGCGGCCAGCGATGCCGACCTCCAACGATGTGTCATCGCCGACGGCTGCGGCAGTCCGAAATAGTGACGCGCCAGAAGGAACGGGATGGCCGTGGTGACGAGCGGGTGATAGGTGAAGACGACCCAGACGAGCCCCCAGACGTCGAAGCCGGCCACGACCGGGCCGAACGGCTCGCCGTGCTCCGGCTGGCCGTAGAGCGCCTTCGTGAGGAACGACTCGGTGCCGAGGCCGATGATGGCGCCGAAGAGGTAGTGGCTCCGGAACGAGAGCGGACCCCAGCGCGAGCCGACGAACAGGAGCGCGACGTAGTACGGGATGTACCCAAGGAGGAGGATTGGAGATGCAATCGGGATCGGCGCGGACGAGCTGACGTACTCCGCGGACAGGACGGCGATGTACAGGGCGAGCGCATAGCCGAGAGCGCGCCGCCACGCGCGTTCTGCCGGCACGGTCAGCGCTCGGACCCGGGGGGCCGATACGTCTCCCATCCCCCCTGAGATCGCGCCGGGTCAGCCGGCCGCGCCAGCGCGAGCTCGGTCCGGGGAGGCGCCGTGGATCCTGAGGAGCGCGACCATGATCCCGAGGAGGATGAAGAACATCTGCATCACCGGGTCCGCCTTCGTGCTGAACGAGACGATCTCCCCGACGTAGAGCGCGATCACGCCGGCGACGAAGCCCACTGCGATGAGCGACCCGGTCCGGTCCCGGAGGCGAGCCGCACGCAGCCCCTGGAACAACGACCAGCCGACGAAGACGGCCATGCCCAGAGCGCCGACAGCGCCGATCTCCGCGAGCCATAGCAGATAGATGTTGTGCGCGGGCAACGCCGGCTTCACCGTGGACACATGCCGCACGTCGAAGTCAACCGCGATCTCGGTGAACGTGTTGAGCCCGACACCGATCACGGGCGCCGAGCGCCACATGTCGGCGGCGATGTCGTTCAAGTAGAAGCGCACCTCGAGGTTCGCCGGATCGCTCGACGTGAGCCGATCGAGGACGGGCGGCAGCGCGAGGCTCATGGCCGCCGCCACCGCCAGCGCGAGGGTGACGACCACCGTCCGGAGCACGGTGAGGTGGCGGAAGCGCGCGGCGAGGAACAGGGCCACCGGGAGCGCGACGACCACTCCGACCCAGGAACCACGCGAGAAGCTCAACAGGAGAAGGACGAGGCCGGCGACGCTCGCGACGATCGCGAGCGCCCGCAACGCGCCGGGGACGGACGCGCGCACGGCGAACACGAGCGTCATCGGGAACAGCAATGCGACGTAGCTCGCGAGCAGGTTCGGATGGATGAGCGTGCCCGACACTCGGCGGACCTGGCCGCTGCCGAGGTCCTCGAGCGCGGTACCGCTCTCCAGTCCGAACAGCTTGATTTCCGCACCGGTCGCGAACTGCAGCAGCGCGAACGGGAGCTCGGCCAGCAGGCCCGCGAACAGCGCGACGACCACGATCCGCAGGTCCCCGGGCCGCAGCTCGACCGCGAAGTACAGATATATGAGGAACGCCGCGAGCATGCGCAGGAGCTCGTACGAGCTCAAGGTGAGGTCGCGCGAGCTCATGAACGACGGCAGGCTCGCGACGATCGGGAGCAGCGGGACCAGCACGGTCCATCGGCCGAGCCGCCACGGTCTCGGGGCCGACGCCGCGACATGGTCCATGACGGCCAGGATCGCGAGCGGCACCAGAAGCATCAGCGGCACCCAGATGACGACGCCCCACGCGCCGCCGAGGTGCTCGCGGAAATTCAGGACCAGCTGGGCGTCTATCGGCACGAGCGCAACGAGAACGAAAAGGAGCAGCTGGCGCGGACGGCGGGTGATGACGCACGCCGCGACGATGCCGAGCGCACCGGCGATCGCGATCGCCAGCTTCAGCTGCAGCGCGAGCAGGACGATCGCCGCGATGCTCCCGACGAGCACGGCGCCTGCGGCGAGCATCAGCCGCATCGAGAGTGGCTCGCCTTCGTGTCTGAGCGACCGGACGCTCACGCCGTGACCCTTGTCCTTCGTCCGGACCGGCGGTAGACGCCGATGAGGTAGAGAACGTAGGTGGCGAACAGGCCGAAGGCAGGCGCCGCGAGGACGTAGATGAGATAGCGCATCCAGGACTTGAGCCCGTCCGGTGAGGTCGAGAGCGCCGGCGGGTCGAGTACCGTGACCAACGAGACTGAGCGCAGCGTGTCGAGCGCGACGCGGATGTTCTCGAGGCTGCTCGAAGTCACCTGATAGAGGACGCGCTCCGTGGAGACCTTCCACTCGAGCTGCGCGCGCTCCGCGATCTTCGCGTCCTCGCGCTCCGTCTGGGTGTTCGAGGAGGACGCGTTGTTCGGGCGCGTCGTGGTGACGGTCTCGCTCGTTGTCACGCGCCTCAATCCATCGGTCCGCTCGTCATATGCGCGCAGCGCCGCCACCGCCTTGTCGACTGCGGAACCCTGCGCCGCGAGACGATCGCGCAGAGCCGCGGCCCCCGCCTCGAGCCGCTGAGTGCGCTCCTTCCCGGTCAGCTCCACGTACTTGTCAAGCACGCGCTGCGTCAGCCGCTTGGAGAGAGCGGGGTCCCTCGTCGAGACCAGGATCTGTAGCACAGACGTGTCCTTGACGACGTTCGCCTTGAGGCGCGCGGCGAAGAGCTGGGCGGCGTGCGCGAGCGCGGGGTTCGACCCTGACGCGGGCTCGCCGCCAGTGATCCTCCCCACGAGCTCGGCCAAGAGGTCGAACGGCGTGCTGAGCTCGTCGATCGACTTCTCCAATCCCTCCTCCGACGCGACGGCTGCGAGCAGCGAGCCGCTCTTCAAGACCTCGAGCTGCGTTTGCATGAAGCCGAGCTCGTTCACCTGGACCGGCGTGACGACGGCGTCGAGCGTGGACACCCTGTCGTAATTCGGCGCGATTGCCGCCCGTGCCACGCTCGAGTACATCGAGGGGAACACGCGATCGACGAGCATGGCGGCGACGAGGAACAGCAGCGTCACAACGATGAAGAAAAGCAGGCGCCTGCGCACGATCGCGGCGTTCGCGCGGACCGTATGCGCCCAGCTGTCCTCGTCGGACGCGTCACCCGTGGCCGTGTCCGCTGACGGGGGCTGGCGACTCACGCCGACGATCCCTGTCCCGGACGCGGCGGATGGCTTCTCGATGCTTCCCACCCCGATCCTCAGGCCCGGCTACACGTCGCCGGGTATCCCGTCGATGATACGTACCGTGGCGTCGTCGAAGACGTGGACGCGCCCGAGCGATCCGTCCACCACGACGACGGCTCGATTGATGGCCTCCCGCCGGCGTCCTCGCGATCTTGCGGATGGGAGAGCGGAAGGCCAGCTGACCGGACCGGGCGCAGCCGGTCGCTCCCCGCTCACACGAACGTGCTGCAATCGGTGCGCTCGTCGTACGCCGAGTATCGGGGACGACGCCCGCGCAGCCGATCGATCCCGCCGGCGACCGAATACACGGTCGCGAGGCCGCGTCCGAACATCGCCCGGAGCGTCGTGACGGTCGCCCGGGGCGGCACCACGTGACGAGAGAGCAGGAGCGGTCGCGTCGTGTCGAGGCGGCCGGGGCGCGTCGTCCACGCGGTCCGGTAGCCGGCCTCTCGGACAGCCCGCACGGCGTCGGCGGAGAACGCGCCGTACGGGTAGGCGAAGGTGCTCACCCGCTCGCCAACGATGTCCTCGAGCGCTTCGCGGGATGCGCGTGCCTCCGTCTCGAGCTCCGGACGGCCGAGCGCGGGCAGAAAGACGTGCCGCACGCCGTGCGATCCGACCTCCCAGCCGGCGCGCACGAGCTCCCGCAGGTCCGCCTCGCTCAACATCTCCATTGGCGGGAACGGACCGCGTGCCGTGCGCCAGTCCGCACGCTTCGCGATCCCCGCCGTGATGGGGAAGACGGTCGCGTGGAAACCGTACTCCGCCATGACCGGCAGCGCCTCCGAACGCACGGAACGGAAGCCGTCGTCGAACGTCAGGATGATCGGGCGCCCCGGTACGCTCGCGCCCGACTCCCACTCCCTGACGCTCACTCCGTGGAAGCCGTCGTCGCGAAGGCGCCGCATGAGCGCCGCGAAGCGGTTCGGGTGCAGGGAGATGTCACTCGGGACCGCGTCGACGGCATGAAAACCCAGACACACCACCGGCGACGATCGCGGCGGCGGCGCCAACAGCGCCGCCGCGCGATCGACCAGGTCGAGCGCGTGCCGACGCAAGGCGGACCTCCGCGCGATGCCTATCGGCTCACGGAGATCCGTGTGGGACGGCATCGCGGAGGAGCATGACAGGAACTCCCTGATTGATCTCGAACGAGCGCCGGCAGTCGATGCAGTCGATCGCGTCCGTTCCCCACCGGAGCGCGCTCGACCGGCACGCCGGACAGGCCATCACATCGGCCAGGTCCACCGCCGGCGCTCGGCGTCGCGCGGGCCGCGCCGGACCCGCCGGCGCAAGGCGGCGGACCAGCCGTCGCACGGATCGGGGAACGGCCATGCGCGCGAAGGTGCGGAGTGCCAGCTGCGGCGATGGCCTGACGGTGCGGATGCGCGCGACGTAGTCGGACGCGTCCAGCGACTCCGGCCAGGGAGTCGCATCAAGGCGACACGGGATATGATCGTCCCATTCGACGCTCACGTAGAAGAGTTCAGGGTGGCTCTGGATGACCTCGCCGAAGGTGGGGTCGTGGTCCGACACCCGGTAGAACAGCTCTCCCAACGGGGGCTGCGGGCGACTCTTTCGCTTGAACACGATCGTCCCGTCGGACGCCAGGGTCGCCGCGTACGTGTGGAACTCCCAACCGAAGAGCAGCTCCCAGATCTCGGTCGGCATCTCCACGTACCCGCGGCGGCCGACGCGGCTCAACTCGGCCGCGGCGGCGATCGGATCGGCCGTGTGCTCTAGGACGTGCGAGGCGATGACGTAATCGAAGGCCTTGTCGCGGAAGGGCAGCCGCTCGACATCCGCCGCTATGAACGCTCGGTCACGAACGATGTCGAGGCCCAAGCGCTGCGAGGGGTCGTCCGGAAAACGATCCACCAGCACTGCCGCGGACGGATGCGGGAGATGTCCGCTCCCGACGTCGAGGACGACGTCCTGAGCGCCGATCGAGAGCGTTCGATCTACTTCCATCGGTCAACCGGCCTCGCGCTCAGGTCGCGTAGCGGCCGACGTCGAAGCTCTCGGGGTGCGCGCGGATCCAGTCGATCGTCAGACGCAGGCCGTCCTCGAGGCTCACCCGTGGAGCCCAGCCGAGGCCCGCGGCGGCCTTCTTCGAATCGGCCTGGAGGCAGTTCACCTCGCTCCCAGGTGGCCGCTCCCGCCGGGGCTCGGACACGACCGGCACCCCACGGCCGACGAGCGTCGAGACCAGCTGCGCGAGATCGCCGACGCTGATGTCGCGACCGCTGCCCACGTTGAAGACCTCACCCTCCACGCCGGGAACGGACGCCGCCGCGATGAACGCGTCGACCGTGTTCGCCACATAGTTGAAGTCGCGCAGCGGCTCGAGCGAGCCGAGCCGGATCTCATCCCGCCAAAGGGCCTGGCTGATGACCGCGGGGATCACCGCGCGGGCGGACTGACGCGGGCCGAACGCGTTGAAGGGCCGCAGCGTGACGACGGGCACCGCGAAGGACCGGTGGTAGCTCTCGGCGAGCTTCTCCGCGGCGATCTTCGTCGCCGCGTACGGCGACTGCGCCTGGAGCGGATGCTGCTCGTCCATCGGCACGTACCGCGCCGAGCCGTACACCTCGCTCGTGGAGGCGATGACCAGGCGCGAGACATCGAGCTCGCGCACCGCCGTGAGCACGTTGAACGTGCCGATCACGTTGGTCTCGATGAACAGCCATGGCTCGTCGTAGGAGTGCGGGATCGACACCTGCGCGCCGAGATGGAGGACGACGTCGCAGCCGCGGACGGCCTCACGGACGTGCGCGAGATCCGCGAGATCGCCCGCGATCGGGTCGATCTCGGCGAGCACGTCCGCGGGAAGACGGTCGATCCAGCCGCGGTCGCTGCGCGAGTTGTAGTGCGTGTGCGCGCGTACTCGCGCGCCGAGGGTCACGCATCGCTCCGCGACATGGCTGCCGATGAAGCCGCTCGCCCCGGTCACGAGGATGCGGCGGCCGAGCCAGCCGTCGGCGGTGTCCGTTCGGTTTCGATCGAGCGCGCCGCGCTGCGCGGCAGTCGTCTGTGGCATTGGGGCGTTGCCCAGCATAAACTGCGTCAACTCGCGAGGGTGGGCGCAACGTGAGGGGGGACCCAGTGATGATCCGCCGAGCCGACGTGTCCTCGGCACCCGTCGGCATCGGATGAGCCGGTCGGCCGACCCAGTGGCGGACCTCACGACGAACACGGTGTTCGACGCGGATGCGGCCGAGCTGTGGACGACCACGGTGCAGTTCGCGCGGCAAGAGCTCGCCGAGAGCGCGATGCGCGCCCGCGATCGGTCCGGCGAGTTCTGGCGTGAGGGATGGCGGCGCTGCGCCGCGTACGGCGTGCAGCGACTGCCGGTGCCCGCCGATCACGGCGGGCTCGCGCTCTCCATGCTGCACACCGTCGTCGTCCTCGACGCACTGGGCTACGCCTGCGACGACGCCGGGCTGATCTTCTCGATCAACGCGCACTTGTGGGGCTCGGTGGTGCCCCTGTGGCTCCACGGGACGCCGGAGCAGCGCCGCCGGTACCTCGGCCCGCTGATGGCCGGGGAGCTCATCGGCGGTCACGCGATGACGGAGCCGTCCTCGGGATCCGACGCCTTCTCGCTCCGTACGCGCGCGCGGCCGCAGGGTCAGGGGTTCGTCCTGGACGGCGCGAAGACCTTCTCGACGAACGCGCCGATCGCCGACATCGTCGTCGTGTTCGCTCGCATCGAGGGCACGGAGGGTCCCGAGGGCATCAGCGCCTTCATCGTCGAGCGTGGGACGCCGGGGCTCACGACGGGCACGCCGCTCGACAAGATGGGACTGCGGACATCGCCGCTCGGTGAGCTCGCGCTGGACGGCTGCGTCGTGGGTCCCGAAGCCGTGCTCGGTCCGGTCGGCGGCGGCGCGGCCGTGTTCAACTCGTCGATGCTGTGGGAACGGACCTGCATCGTCGCGCCGCTCGTCGGCGCGATGCAGCGCACCCTCGAGCGCTGCGTGTCGTATGCCCGCACGCGGCGGCAATTCGGCAAGTCGATCGGGCGATTCGAGTCCATCTCGGCGAAGGTGGCGGACATGAAGGTGGCGGTCGACACGTCGCGTTCGATCGTCCGTCGGGCGGCGCAGGTGATCGATTCGGGCCCGGGCGGATTGCTCGAAGCGTCGGTGAGCAAGCTCTACGTGAGCGAAGCCGCCGTCGGCCTGCACCGCGAGGCGCTCCAGCTCCACGGCGGGTACGGCTACATGACCGACTACGAGATCGAGCGCGGTTTGCGCGACGTTCTGGCGAGCACGATCTACTCGGGGACGTCGGAGATGCAGCGGCACATCATCGGTCGGCTCATGGGTCTCTGATGGCGTACGTGCTCGATCAGCTCCTGCGCGAGAGCGCCGGCGCCAGGCCCGACGCGACCGCGCTCGTCGACGGCACGCGCTGTGTGCGCTACGGCGATCTCGACGATCTCGCGGATCGTCTCGCCGCGACGCTGCGCGGACTCGGCGTGTCGCCGATGGACACCGTCGCAGTCCATCTGCCCAAGAGCGTCGAGGCCGTCGCCGCGCTGTACGGCGTGATGCGCGCGCGTGCCGCGTACGTGCCGATGGATCCGCTCGCGCCGGCCGCGCGGATCGCGACGCTCATCCGCGACTGCCGCGCGTCGGCGGTGATCACGAGCTCCGCGGGATGGTCCGCCCTCGCGCCCGAGCTGTCTGACCCGCCGCCACTCATCGTCGTTGGCGACCAGCGTCCACAGGGTGCGCTCGGCTGGAGAGACGTCCTCCGCGCGGACCCCGCGCCGACACCGGGAGGCTCGGAATCGGACCTCGCGTACGTCCTCTACACGTCGGGATCGACGGGGCGGCCGAAGGGCGTGATGATCACGCATCGCGCCGCGCTGACCTTCGTCGACTGGTGCGTCCGTACGTTCGAGCCGCGGCCAGACGACCGCTTCTCGAGCCACGCGCCGTTCCACTTCGATCTCTCGATCCACGATCTGTACGTCGCGGCCGCGTGCGGCGCGAGCGTGCACCTGCTCCCCGCCGAGGAGGCCTACTTCCCGGCCGCCGTCGATGCGTTCGTGAGGCGCGAGGACATCACCATCTGGTACTCGGTTCCGACGGCGCTCGTGCGGCTCGCGAGATTCCTCGAGGACTCGGCCGCTACGGCCCCGTATCCGAGCCTGCGCCTCATCCTGTTCGCTGGCGAGGTCTTCCCGATGAAGGAGCTGCGCTTGCTGCGGCGGCTGCTGCCGCGGCCCCGGCTCTTCAACCTGTACGGCCCGACCGAGACCAACGTGTGCACCTACTACGAGGTGCGCGGCCCTGAGCTCGACTCCGCCTCCACGCTGCCCATCGGCCGCGCCTGCGAGAACACGGAGGTGTTCGCGGTGACCGAGTCGGGTGCGCTCGCGCGGCCCGGCGAGGAAGGAGAGCTGTGGGCGCGCGGCCCGGGCCTGATGTCCGGCTACCTCGATCTCCCGGTGGACACCGCCGCCCGCCTGCAGCAGCACCCGTTCACGCGACACCTCCCGGAGCGCGCGTACCGGACGGGCGACATCGTGCGGCTGCGGGACGACGGGGATCTCGATTTCCTGGGCCGGCGCGATCACCAGGTGAAGCTCCGCGGGTACCGCGTCGAGCTCGGCGAGGTCGAAGCCACGCTCGTCACACACCCGGCGGTCCTCGAGGCCGCGGTCCTCGTCGCCGGGGAGCAGGGAGAGGAGCGCCTGGAGGCGTTCGTGCGCTCCCGCGAGGGGAGCGACGCGTCTCCGATGGAGTGCCTGGCCTGGTGCCAGGCACGCCTGCCCGCCTACATGGCTCCGGCGCGCGTTCACGTCCGCCATGAGCTCCCGCTGACCTCGACGGGCAAGGTGGATCGCCAGGCGCTTCGCGCGGAGATGGTCGTCAGCGAGGGTCTGGCACCTGACCGGCACGACGCTCGATGAGCTCAGCGATGACGTTCACGCTGCGGAGGTTGGAGGGAATCACGTCCACGCCGGAGAGCGCGATACCGAAGCGTTCGTGGACGAAGCTCACGAGCCGGATGATGTCGAGCGAATCTATGAAACCGCTCCGCAGCAGCTCAGTGTCGTCCTCGACCTTCACGTCCGGACGATCGGCGAGCAGCTCCGAAGCGATCCAGGCGCGGAGGGTCTGGTGTACCGATCGGTCCGAGGTCATCGATGATCTCCCCAACATCTGTTCGTGGCGGTCGTTGTGGACAGTATGAACGCTGAGTCGTCGATGACGGCGAAGGCGCACACGGCCCGGAAGGACGCGGTGAAGGAACCAGGGCTCGTGGAGCTCGTGCGCGGAGATTTCTGGAGGCTGATCCAGATGATGGATCTCTACGAGAACGAGCACGATGATTTTTACGCCGCTGCCGCGGCGCCGACGCTACCGCATCCTGTCGCCATGCGGCGCCGCGTGAAGATCTTCCTGATGGTGAATTTCATCGCTGTCATCCTGATCCGCGTGATGCACTCGGCGCACCGCCATCACGTGTGGTTCCTGCCTCGGGTGCTGCGCGACCTCCACCTGGCCCTCTACGGGAACGAGATCGACCCGGGCGTTGTCATCGGCCCCGGGTTCTTCATCGGCCATCAGGGCGGGAACACCATCGTCGCTGGGGTGCGGATCGGCCGGAATGTCAGCGTGCTCGGAAAGGTGGCGATCGGCCGGCGCGGCTATCCGGACACGACGCTGGACGGCAGTCCCACGATCGGGGACAACGTGTGGCTCATGCACGGCGCGTGCGTGTGGGGACCGATCATCGTGGGC
>JACCWY010000039.1 GCA_013697395.1 Chloroflexota bacterium
GTCCTTCGATGCGTCCCCACCTGGTGAGCGTGAGGTTTTTCGTCTTCAGCGCCGTGTCGCGGTCGAGTTTCGCGTAGCCGCGCTCGTGAACGATAAGGAGGAGAAAGTCCGCGGCGTCGGTTTTGAGATGGACCGCGCCGGCGTCGTCGGACTTGCCGAGGACATAGTTCGGATCTTCGTCAAGCGTGAGCCCGTCGGTGACGAAGACCGTCCGCCCCGCCGGCACGATGGCGGCCGTCGCGCCGCTGACGGAGTTTCCTGACGGGTCGGTCACGCGCAGCGCGATCTCCGCCGCGGGCGCGGGCATGGACCACTGCAACGCGCAGAGAAGCGCAAGAAGGACGTATAACGTCGAGCGCGGTGTTTCTTTCATTGAAAGCCCCCTGTTTAGCGACCATGGATCGTGCCTGCCGTCGCCTTTATTTCGCCGCCTCGCTTGCGAGGCGCGTCTTTATGAAATGGCGCGCCTCGCGAGCGAGGCGGCGAAATGAAGGCGCGGGTTTCAACGCTTCAGACCGCGCTAGGAGGGTCTGCTATAGATAGATGCCTCGCCAGTGGCGAAGGGGTCGTATTTCAGGGCGATTTTCGGCGCGCGCGACGGATCGAGCTGGATCGCGCCCTTCTCAGGCACCGGATCGGCGTCGAGCACGGGGGCCAGCACCGTTCGCATCGCTTCGAGAAACGACTTGATCTCCAACCCCATGAACACTTCATGCTCGGCGACGTGCGCGAACTTCTGGTTGTAAGTGCGAAACAAGCTCAGCACGCCGCGCGGGTTTGATCGGCGGTAATGCTCCAGCGCGACGGAACACTGAATCAGCCCCTGGTAGAAGTAATACTTCTTGCCGTACGCCATGTGCCAGATGTCTTCCCACGCCTCGTGGGCGTCAAAAAACTCGTGCTCATTGAAGAGCGTGATGCCGTCGTAGTAAAGCTTGCGCTCGAGGTCGGACATGGGAAATTATGAATTCTGAATGATGAATGATGAAAAGGGGGATTGAATCGCGTGCGCCGTGTTTCGCGTGTTTCTTCATTTCATCATTCATCATTCCTCTTCAGGTTTTCTTCTTCTCTCTCCGTTCCGTCTGATACAGGTCGAGATAGAAGTGCATGATCTCTCGCCCGCTGACATTGCGGCTGCGGTTGTGGCGGAAGTGGAACTTTTCGAAGAGCTTGATCGCGGGCTCGCGCTCCATGAAGGTGTCGAGGGTGATCTTGATGCAGCCGCGCTCGTGGCAGAATTTGAGTGCTTCTTCGACGAGCGCCGACCCGATGCCGCGGCGCCGCAGATCCTGCGCCACGCGCAATCGGCGAATTTCCGCCAGGCCCGGCTCATGCGCCTGGACGCCGATCATCCCGACAATTTTCCCCTCGCTCTCGGCCACCCAGAAGTGGCTGCCATCGTGGTTCATATAGGCGGATTCGATGTCATCGATATCGAGGCCGGTGTCGTTCTCCGCGAGCTTTCCGCCGACAAGCCCCTCGCGATACAGACGCGAGCACGCTTTGAGGTCTCCCTTACGGAAGCTGCGAATCACGTGCGGGCTGGAGGAAGTCTGGGCGTCCATATCGTGCGAATTTTTAAGATGCAAACCATTGTACAGCTGAGCAAGGTAAATCGGAAATGGCGTGATGGAATGGGGAGAACGGAATGTGGTTTGTTGATTGTGGATCGTCGGTGGTGTCCCATCAGAAGATAGTCGTGGCGCTCTGCAAGCCGTCGTTCCAAACGAAAACCGCCCGGCACTAGACCCGGCGAATGAGAGTCGCAGGATGATACAACGCCCTCATCGCCCGTGAAACACGGTCGTCGTGGTAGTCGTTGTGCTTGCGTTGAATACGTTCAACATCGCAGCGCGACATATCGCCGGCCAGGTGGAGGGTCAACTCGAAGTCGTTTGCCTGGCCCGCGCGAAAATGCCGTTCGCGAAAGCCGTCGACGATCAGTTCAAGAAGAAGCCCACGGCTTTGCCGCGGGCTTTGTTACATCTACCCTTTTTGCCGCTCGAAAGCATTTCCTCGAAAGCCGCACTGATCAGGCAGCGGAGCGTCGACGAATCGCGAGCACGCCGGCGAGGCCGAGC
>JACCWY010000502.1 GCA_013697395.1 Chloroflexota bacterium
GGGACGCTGCGCGCGCTCAATCCGCGTCCCGCCGGGCACGCGCTGGCCCCACGGTTCGCAGCCGCGCACGCCCGCCTGCTGGCCGAACGGAGCGACCCCGGCAGCGCCTCGCGCCGGACGCGGGACGGCCTGTGGGTCCTCGAGCGGTCCATCCATCCCGGCGCGTCGGCCTGGCTCTTCGACGACCTGCCGCCGGCACGCATCGACGCGCTGGGCCTCGAGGCGCTGGCCGTCACCCTTCGTGCGCTCCTCCGTCGTCGGGCTGCCGAGCCGGCGGGCGCGCGGGGCATGCCGAAGACCCAACCGTCGACCGGCGATCCGATGCGCGACACGCTGCTGGCGGTGGCACGCGCGAACGGGCGGATCGCGCCGGCGGCACGAACCCTCGGCGTCCATCGCAACACGGTGCTGTACCGGCTGCGACGGGCGCAGGCCGAGCTCGGGATCGATCCTCGCCGGCCGGACGATGCGCTGCGTCTCCTGCGCGGGCCCGGGTCCGACGACTGATCGATTTGTGCGAGCTGCACAAGCCTCGATGGTCCCCAGCGACCGCATCGGTCCATCCGGCGGAGCGCTGCGCGGTACGCTGATCGGCGACCCCATTTCGTCCACCGCACGAGGTTCTCCATGGCCACGACCAAGCTCGCCGATGCCCTCAAGCTGGCGGAGGATCGCAACCTGCGCTTCGTCAGCCTCCAGTTCACCGACATCGTTGGCCAGGTGAAGAGCGTCCAGGTCCCGATGCATCAGCTGGAGGAGGCGGTCGAGCACGGCAAGTGGTTCGACGGCTCGAGCATCGAGGGCTTCACCCGCATCGCCGAGTCGGACATGTTCCTCGTCCCGGACCTGTCGACATTCAGCCCGATCCCGTGGGAGCCCGGCATCGGCCCCGACGGCAAGGGAAAGCTGCACACCGGCAGCGCGCGCGTCATCTGCGACGTGTACACACCCGACGGCGACCCGTTCCCGGGGGACCCACGTGGCGTGCTGCGGCGCCAGCTGGATCGGGCCAAGAAGCTCGGATTCACGCTCAACACGGGGCCGGAGCTCGAGTTCTTTCTGCTCAGCCGCTCGAACGGGCGCGTCGAGCCGCTACCACACGACGCGGCCGGCTACTTCGACCTGTCCGAGGATCTCGGCACCGAGGTCCGCAAGGAGATGATGAACGCGCTCGAGGAGTTCGGGATCAGGGTCGAGACGGCGCACCACGAGGTCGCCACCGGGCAGCACGAGATCGACTTCGAGTACGCCGATGCGCTGCGCACCGCCGACAACGCCGTCACCTTCAAGACGACGCTCAAGGCGGTGGCGGCGTCGAAGGGCCTGTACGCGACCTTCATGCCGAAGCCGTTCTTCGGCATCAACGGCTCCGGGATGCACACCCACATGAGCCTGTGGGACGACAAGAAGGGCCGGAACGCGTTCAGCGATCCGAAGGATCCCTATGGGCTGTCGGACCTCGCGCGCAGCTACATTGCCGGTGTGCTGGATCACGCTCGCGGGATGATCGCCGTCCTCGCGCCACTCGTGAACAGCTACAAGCGACTGGTGCCCGGCTACGAGGCACCGGTCTACATCGGCTGGGCGCGAATCAACCGCTCGGCGCTGATCCGCATCCCGCAGAGCAGCAAGGGGCAGTACAACTCGGTGCGCATCGAGCTGCGCTGCGCCGACCCCTCATCGAACCCGTACCTGGCTTTCGCCGCGATGCTGGCCGCCGGCCTCGACGGTGTCGAGCGCAAACTGACCCCGCCCGATCCGGTGGAGGAGAACCTCTATCATTTCGACGCCGCCAAGCTCGAGAGTCGCAAGATCAAGCAGCTGCCTGGCACGCTGCGCGAGGCGATCGACGAGCTCAAGGCCGACCGGGTCATCGCCGACGCGCTCGGCGAGCACATCTTCGAGCGTTTCGTCGAGGCCAAGACCGAGGAATGGGACGAGTACCGGATGCAGGTCAGCGCCTGGGAGGTCGATCGCTACCTGGAGGCCTTCTAGGTCCCTCCATCATCGTCCTGACCCGCATCTGGCCGACGCCCGAGCGGCCCAGCCTCGGCACCTACGTGCGAGACCGGGCTCGCGGAGTCGCCGGACTGCGGGTCGTCCGCCCGCGCTCGGGCCGTGCACCGTGGCCGCTGCTCTACGCGCTGCTCCTGCTCGACGCGCTCGTCATGCGCGGGCCGGTGCTCGGCGTCGAGGCGCACATGGTCGTGCCGACCGGATTGGTCGGCCTCGTCGTTGCGCGCCTGCGCCGCGTGCCCTTGGTGGTCTACGCCCACGGCGGAGACGTTCGAGACTGGCGGCGCAGGCCGGCGCCGATCCGCTGGCTGCTGCGCCTCGTCGTTCGACGCGCGGAGCGGATCGTGACGAACTCGGACGACACCGCGCGACACGTCCGTGAGCTGGGCGGGGCGCCGATCATCGCTCCGCCGGGCGTCGACCTGCAGCGCTTCAGGCCAACGCCGCGCCCTGCGCAGCCGCGCGTCCTCTATCTCGGCGGCCGGAACCACCGCAAGGGGTACGACGTGGCGGCCGAGCTGGCCGACACCCTGGTCGGCCCTGGGCTGCGCGACGTGGAGCCGGGCGAGGTACCGCAGCTCATGGCCGCCCACACCGTCGTCCTCGTGCCGTCCGTCGCGGAACCCTTCGGGCTGGTGGCAGTCGAGGCGATCGCCAGTGGCAGGTGGGTCGTGGCGAGCGACGTCGGCGGCCTGCGAGATATCGTGATCGACGGCGTCAACGGCACGCTCGTGGCCGACGGAGACTTCGCCGGTGCGCTCGCGCGGGTGCCGGACTACGACCCCGGCGTCGTGGCCGCCACTGCCGCCCCGTTCGGCCTCGATCGTTCGCAGGCTGCGATGGCGCGGATCTGGGATGAGGTGCTCGCCGAACGCGCGTGACGCGGTCAGCCGCGCTCCTCGCGGTCGGCCATACTGCGCTGACGAAGGAGGCACGCTTGCTCCAGCTCGGTTCCAGGGCGCTCGTCCTGGGCGCTCACATCGACGACGAGTTCGGCTGCGCCGGCACGATCGTGCGTCTCGTAGAAGAGGGCATCGAGGTGCACATCGCCGCGTTCTCGCCTGCCGCCGCGTCGGTGCCGGAGGGCTTCGCGCCCGACGTCCTCACCCACGAGGTGCTGGATGCGCTCGCCGTCCTTGGCATACCGCGCGAGCGCTTCCAGCAGTTCGACTTTCCGGTCCGGCACTTCCCCGCGCACCGGCAGGAGATCCTCGAGGAGCTCGTCCGCCTTCGCCAGGACATTCAGCCCGACCTCGTCCTCGTGCCGGCCATGGGTGACATTCACCAGGACCACGGCGTGATGGCGCGGGAGGGCCTGCGGGCGTTCAAGCACGTGACGGTCCTCGGCTACGAGATGCCGATGAACACCGTCACCTTCGAGCACTCCTGCTTCGTCCGGCTCGAGGAACGGCACCTCGAGGCCAAGCTGGCGCACGCGGCGGTGTATCGATCCCAGGCCTGGCGGCCGTACTTCGCCCCCGACGCGATCCGGTCGCTCGCCACCGTGCGTGGGCTGCAGATCAACCAGCCGGCCGCAGAGGCGTTCGAGGTCATTCGGATGGCTATCATCTAGCCCGATGAGCGTGCCGCTGCCGCCGGACTGCGAGGTGGGTCCGGACGTCGAGATCGAGGCCGCCCAGATCGAGGTCGGCCCGGGCTGCCGCATCGGGATCTCGGATGGCGACGACTTCCGCACCCCTCCCGGCGTCCGCATCAGGGTCCGCCGCCTCGTACTGGGAGCTGGCGTCCAGATCGGCCGCAGCGTCCGCATCGAGGGTGGTGAGATCCGCCTCGACGACGGCGTTCGCGTCCTGCGCCATTCGACGATCAACGTGGCGGAGGAGCTCCACATCGGCGCGGGCGGCACTCTGGGGGAGTCGTGCGAGATCTCGGGTCGCCGCGTGCGGATCGGACAGGAGCTGTGGATGCTGCCGGGGGCCAAGATCGGCGGTGGTTCGGCATTCGAGCGCGACTCGCTGCTTGACGCCGGCCACTTCCTCCACCTCGGGGTGCAGTCGCTCGTCAACACCGCGCGCCCGGTGCGCATCGGCAATGAGGTCGGCCTCGGAACGCGAACGAGCATCTACACCCACGGCGCCTACCCGTCGCGCCTCATGGGGTTCCCGGTCGCGTTCGACGGCGTCGAGATCGGCGACCACACCTGGGTGCCGGGGGCGGTCATCAACCCGGGCGTCCGCATCGGCCGCAACTGCGTCATCGGCGTGAACTCTCTCGTCAGCGGCGACATCCCCGACGGCGCCCTGGCCGCGGGCTCCCCGGCGAAGGTGATCAAGGAAGGCGCGTACCCCCGGCCCCTGTCACCGGAGGGCCGGCGTGCGTTCTTCACCGAGTTCCTCGATGGGTATGCCCGGATCCTCGGAACCGATGACCGGACCGAGGCCGCGGACGGTCGCGTGCAGCTGCGCGCCGAAGGAACGCGGTACGTCGCCGTCTTCGGGGATGGCGTCGGAGAGGCGGGCGACGCCCAGGCCGGCGGCGAGCGGACGGTTCTCATCGGCGACGCACCCGCCGCCGACGGCGATGGGGTCACGGTCCTCGACACGGGCGCCCGACGCGCGCGGGGGGTGGCCGACGCCGCCAGCGACCGCCTCACGAACGAGCTGCGGCGCCACGGCATCCGCTTCTACTCACGGCCGCGCGACGGCCGCTACGTCGACTGGGGTGAGCCGGCTCCGTTCCTGCTCCCGTGACGGACGGCCGGCCCACGCGGGTCACCATGCTGCTCCGGAACCCGTACACCCACGACACGCGCGTGGAGAAGGAGGCGCGCTCGCTGCGCGACGCCGGGTACGCGGTCACGATCGTGGCCGACGGCGACGAAGCGCTACCCGCGCGCGAGACGAAGGACGGGGTCGCCGTCTGGCGCATCCCGCGCCTGGGACGGCGCATCCCCGTGCTCCGCTACCTCCGGCATCGTCGCAACCTCATGCGTGCGGTCGAGGCGACGCAACCGGACATCATTCACGCCCACGACTCCGAGACGCTCGAGCCCGTCGGCCGGCTCGCGCGACGGCTGGGCGTCCCCTTCGTGTACGACGCGCACGACCTGTGGCTGGGGCGCATCTTCCGCGACCGCTCTCGCCTGAACCTGGCGCTGTTCAAGGCGTACTACCGCTGGGTCGAGCGCACGTTCCTTCCTCGCGCCGCGGGCTGGGTGACCGTCAGCGGGCCGATCGCCCGACACCTGGAGCGCGAGTACGGCATCGGTCCGGTCGGCGTGGTCGCGAACGTCCCGGAGCGGCCCACCGGGCCGCCCGAGGTGCGCGATCTGAAGACGCTGCCGGGCGCGGAGCGACTGCCGCCAGGCGTGCCGATCGTCCTCTACCTGGGCCGGGTCATCTCGGGGCGAGGGGTCGACGAGCTGGTGGCCGCCCTGCCGATGGTTGATGCCGGCGCGCACCTCGTCTTCCTGGGAGGCGGCGCCCACGCACCGGTCATCGCGGCCCAGGCGCGGCGGCTCGGCGTGGCCGATCGGCTTCACGTCCTGCCGCTCGTGCCCCCCGACGATGTGATTCCCTATGCCGCATCCGCCACAATCGGGGTCTCCGCCGCGGTGCCGACCTGCCTGAACTACATCTACTCGCTGCCGAACAAGCTCTTCCAGCCGATGGCGGCCGGCCTGCCCGTCGTGGCAAGCAACTTTCCCCAGGTCGTCGAGGTCGTCGACGACCACGACGCCGGCATCACCGTCGACATGACGGATCCGGCCGCGATCGCCGCCGCCCTGAACGAGCTGCTCGCCGATCCGGAGCGCGCGCGGCGGATGGGAGCCAACGCGCGTCGCGCGATCCAGGACCGGTTCAACTGGGACGTCGCCGGCGGCACCCTGGTCGAGACGTACCAGCGCATCCGTCCACCCGACCGCGGGCGAGGAGGCGAGGCGGCTAGTGCCGGCGACGCCCGAGCGCGCCCAGCGCCGAGAGGCTCCCAACCGGGATGATGCGCAGGCCGAGCACGACGGCTGGATAGGCGGCCAGGCAGGCCAGGCGCCACCCGACGTGGTCGGGCCCGAGCAGCGCCGCCGCGGCCAGGCCCATCGCAATCCCGAGGAGCGCGCCGACGCGTCCGAGCTCCCACGGGACCGGGTAGTGGCGCTGGGACACGAGGCCCGAGACGACGGCCAGCAACGCGTAGCTGGCGAGCGTGGAGACGCCGGCGCCCACGTACCCGATGGCGGGGACGAGCAGCAGGTTGAGGAGCACGCTGACGATCGCCACCGCGACGGTGATGACGGGCACGCGCCGCGTCTGGTTCTCGAGGTTGAGCCCGGTCGTCACGACGGTGTAGATCCCGTACAGGACATAGCCGAATGCGCTGAACGGCGTCACGAACCGGCCGGCCTCGAAGGCCGGCGTGAGCAGGATCCGGAAGGCATCGGTGGCCAACGCCGAGATGGCGAGCGCCGCGAACGCGGCCAGCGCCGTGAACCCGGTCAGCACCCGTGCGATCGTCCGGCGCGCGTCCGATTGCCTCGCGATCTCCCAGTAGGTGGCACCCCAGGCGAGCGTGAACGGCGCGATGGCGAGGGCGTTGATGGCAAGCCCCACGACGTATCCGGCCGAGTAGAGCCCCACCGCGGCCCGGCCATCGAAGGCCTGGATAATGTATCGATCCGACAGGTTCAGCGTCCAGCCCGCGACCGCTGCCGGCACGAGCGGCAGGCTGAAGGCCAGCATGTGACGAATGCGGGTCCAATCGAAGCCGATGCGAAGCCCGCCCTCACGGGCGAGCATCACATAGCCGACCGCGGTCGTGACCGCCGCCGAGCCGAGGGATCCCAGCACGACGCCCAGCACTCCCATCCCGAGAACGACGACGAACACGATGATCAGCACGCTCCCGAGCACGGCGCGGATGAACGCGATCACGGCGAACGGGCGCGGCCGGCGTTGCGCCCGCAGGAACGCCATCGGGACGAGGTTGAGCGAGTCGAGGAAAACGATGGGACCGATCAGGGCGATCAGCGGCCAGTCCGAGGCGGAACCCAGGAGCACGACCGACAGCTGCAGCGAGAGGGCACTGAAGACCAGGAGTCCGAGGATCGAGACGAGCAGTCGCAGGCCGAGGGCGGTCCGCAGGACGTCCGCGCGCTCGCGGTCGCTCTGCGCTTCCTTGAGGTACCAGCGGAAGAAGGCCTGCGGGAGTGCCAGCGTGATGACCATGGTGGTCAGTGCGAACGTGGTGTTGATGATCGCCACGGCACCGTAGCTCTCGAC
Source organism: Chloroflexota bacterium (assembly GCA_013697395.1). Lineage (GTDB taxonomy): Bacteria > Chloroflexota > Limnocylindria > QHBO01 > QHBO01 > JACDBZ01. The sequence continues at coordinate 7,254 of JACCWY010000502.1, forward strand.
GCCGAGCTCGCGCGCATAGACCGGGACGAGGACGATGGCCAATGCCTGGTTGGCGAGCCCTCCGAGCCCGTAGACCGCGGACTCCCCGAGCATCCGCCGCAGGATCGACGGCCGGCCGCTCATCGATGGCTCTGCTGGCGGCCCCGCCGGTTCGACACTGCCTTCGCTCACCGGCAAGATGGTAGTGGGAGCGGCTCCGGCCGCTGCGCGCAAACTCCACCCGGACCAACGAGAGGCGCGAACCGATGATCCGTCGCGACCGGCGGCTATTGCTCGTCACGAGGATCTGGCCGACGCCTGACGCGCCCTCGAGCGGCATCTTCGTGGCGAATCGGTGCCGCGGCATGACGAACGTGACCGTGGCCCGAGCCCGCCATCAGCATCGACACTGGATCCTGGCGCTGCTCGGCTTCGCGTGGGACACGCTCCGCATCCGGGGCCGGTTCGACGGCGTCGAGGCCCACGTCGTGTATCCCGCCGGCCTGGTCGGGTGGGCCGTCGCTCGGCTGCGACGCGTTCCGGTACTCGTCTATGCCCACGGAACCGACGTGCGCGAAGCCCCGAACCGCGGGCCCGGCTACCGGTGGTTCACGCGCTGGGTCGTGCGGCACGCCGACGCGATCGTCACGAACTCGACCGATACGGCCGCCCACGTCCGCCGCCTCGGACGCGATCCCATCGTGGCGCCGCCGGGGATCCCCCTCGAGGAGTGGGTGCCGACGCCGCGCCCCGCGCAGCGGCGGGTCCTGTACCTGGGCGGCCGCAACCGGCGGAAAGGCTACGAGGTGGCCTCGCAGCTCGCCGACACGCTCGTCGGCCCGGGCCTGCGCGAGGTCCAGCCGGACGAGGTCCGAAGCCTCATCGCCGACCACGACGTCGTCCTCGTGCCCTCCACGGCGGAGCCCTTCGGCCTCGTCGCCGTCGAGGCGATCGCCAGCGGGCGATGGGTCGTTGCCAGCGATGTCGGCGGCCTGCGCGACATCGTCATCGAGGGCGTCAACGGCACGCTGGTGCGCCAGGGCGAGTTCGCGGCTGCGCTCGCGGCGGTCCCCGACTACGACCCGGCAGCCGTTGCCGCCACCGCGCGGCGATTCAGCCTCGAGCGCTGGCAGGCGGCGCTCGAGAAGGTCTGGTCGGACCTCGACCGAGGGGGACGATCGTGAGCTCGCGGGGCGATCAGCCGAACAGCGGAGCGAGCGCCGCCACCAGCTCGCCGTAGAGGCGGCGTTGCGCCGCGCCCACGACGCTCGTGTTGTGCCAGAGCAGCACGAACGAGCCACCCACCCGCCGCGCGCGGCGGGCGAGCTCCACGGTTCGCGTGTACGTGTCTTCGGGTGATGCGCCGAGATAGCCCCGCAAGGACACGTCCATCACCACCAGCGGCCGCTCTCGAAGGGCCAGCCGTTCGCCACCCGCCACGTCGAAGGCGGGATAGTCATACGCCGTCCCTGCCCGGAAGCCCGGAGCCTCCGCGTACCCGAGGGTGCTGTCGTACGCGAGGCCCGCCTCCGACCATGCCCGCCACGAGTCGGGGTTGTGCCAGCGCAGGTAGTGGTGCCGGCCGCCGAATCCGTCCGGTGCCGCACCCGCTCGCTCCGTGATCGCCCGGAGCCGTTCCAGCTCCAGCCGCACCCGGCTCGGGTCGCGATGGCTCGCGTAGCTGGCATGGAGGCCGATCTCGTGCCCCCGCTGCACGATGCGCCGCATCGTCCTCTCGACCCACGGTTCCGCGATGTCGTAGGTGGCGTCGAATGGGCCGCCGGACCGGCTCGCCACGAAATAGAAGGCGCTCCGCAGGCCGTGGCGTTCGGCGACCGTCATCAGGTCGTCGAACCTGTCGAGCGGGTCGCCCCGGACGTCACGCCCGATGCGGCCCCCCACGTAGGCGGCGGCGCGTCGCCCCGCAAGCCCTGGTTCACGGCGCTTGACGATGTCGGCGACCGTGGCGCGGATCGCCGTGGCAAGGGTCGCGGATTGTGCGAAGCGTCCGAAGTCGACGTCGTGCGTCAGGTGCAGCCTCGGCCGCGGTGACCGACGACGCAGATCCGGCCACAGATGAGCCATGACCGCCCAGAGCAGCTCGACGTACTCGTCGGCCAGGGGCCGTTCCAGGTGCTCGCGGCCGCCGGTGACGGAGGCGAGCGCGGGGAACCGATCGTGCTCGTCGCGGGTGGCCACGACGAGCTCCTCGTAGCGAGCCAGGAGGAAGAAGATGCTGCCGAAGATGTCGAGGGAGACTTCGGCGTCGCCGCCTTCCGTGATGATGATCGGCGAGATCCGATCGCCCCTCGGATCGCCGTAGAGGATCGGCAGCTCAGGCTCGACCAGGCCCGCGGCGAACGGCCCTGGAATGGCGGCGCGCGTCAGGGGCGTCAGAGGCAGGCTCGACGGCGTCAGCCATCGGTCTCGATCGGTCGCCAGCAGCATGTCCGGCAGCGTCAGCCGCGAGCCGTCGTGCAGCAGGGTCACCCGACCGGCTGGGCCCGGTGACAGCTCCCAGTCCAGCCCGAGACGCTCGCCCAGCACGAGATCGAGCACATAGCGACGCTCGGGCGCACGCCCCTCGGGTGCCTCGACCCGGAGCACCGGTGCTGCTATCTCCGCAGGCTCCGGGCGACCCCGGCGGCGGCGGCCAGCGCGCCGGCCAGTCGCCCGCGTCGAGCCAGGACGAGGTACGGAGTCTGCCGGCCGCCGAAGGCGCGGAAGAAGCGCTCCACCGGCTCGAGCATGGAGCCCTCGAAGTCGAAGCTGCGCGAGACGCCGGCGGCATGCTGGATGCCGCGCCACAGGAGCAGGCTCGATGCGCCGCTGTTCCGCAGCTCGGGGTCTCCGCCGCCGAGGAGGTAATAGGTGACGTGCTCGTCCCACACGAAGTAGGCGGCGGCGTGCACGCGGCGCTGCGCGTCCACCGCGAACAGCGTCGTCCGGCTGTCGCGGTCGGCGCAGGCGGCGTCGATCCGCTCCAGGGCGGTGGTGTCCACGCCGCCGGCGAGCCCCTGGCGCGCGAACGTCCGGCCGGCCAGGTCGACGAGCCGCCCGAGGCCGAGATCGTCGACGACCTCGACCTGCCTCTCGGCCTTGCGGATCTCGCGCCGGATGTTCTCGCGCATGCTGCTCCAGACCGCATCGAGGTCGTTGAGCACGTCGATCCGGTAGGTGATCGCAGCGGACGCCCGGAACCCGGCCCAGTGGAATGCGAGCCAGTTGGTCAGCTCCGGGGCGAACGCCTGTCGAAAGACGTCGTGTCGAGGCAGTCGTTCGATGAGCTCGCCCGTCAGCTCGATCTCAGTCGCCAGGGCATTCGTGTACTTCGCGTCCGACGGCGCAAGCCACGGCCCGAGCGTCTTCGTGAACGGCGCCGTCCCGAGCCGCGTCAGCCCCGCTCGGCGCCCCAGGACGAATGGGAGGCGGGCGACGACGCCGTCGCCGCGGCGCACCTGCACCTCGTCCCAGCAGCCGGGGGCCGCCGCGTCGAGCCACCAGCGTCGCTGGAACACCGAGTAGGCCCCGTCCTCGCCGCTCCCGGTCACCTCCGGCTACCGCCCATGCGCCTCCGCCTTCCGCCAATACCCGAGCCGGCGAGTCGTTCGCGGCAATCGCCACAGGTGCACCACGCCTGCCGGGACGAACCCGAGCCGCTCGATGGCACTTCGCGCCGGCGCGTTGTCGTCGCGGGTATCGATGAACACCGTAGGCGTCGATGCGTCGCCCGGGGCCGCGTCTCCGGCGGCGGCCCCCACGAGCGCGACGAGCGCGCGTCGGTAGTGACCGCGGTTCCGCTGATCGTCGGCCGTGCGGCAGTAGAAGATCCAGTAGCGACCCGCGGTCGAGGTGGGAAGGTGGTCCGCCGGACCGCTGCGCGGCGTGGCGAGCCACCCGTACGCGACCCACCGGCCGGCATCCGCAAGCGCCACCCCCCGGTGCCCGCGCCGCAGGAAGGCCAGGAACCGCGAGCGCCGCTCTGGCTCGGCTGCGAAGAGGTGATCCACTCGCCGCTCATCGACCCGGACCCAGCCGGCCGGGTCGTCGCCGGGGACCGCACGCAGCGCGTCACCCTGGATCGACCACACGAGCCACCTGCTGTGAACGCGATCGATGAGCCAGCCGACCCATCTCAACGCCACGTTCCGGGCTCGCTCGCCGCGCCGAGCTCGCCGCTCCGGACGCGGGTGCCCTGCTCTGCCGCCTCGTCGATGATCCGCCACGCGTCGCCGACTCCCAGCCAGCCCCGCACGACGGTGGGCCGGTTCTCGAGCATCTTGTAGGTGCGAAAGAACGTCTCGATCTCGAGCAGCCGGTGCGGCGACAGATCCTCGAGCGCATGCATCGCGTCCCAGCGCGGGTCGTCGGCGGCCACGGCCAGGATCTTGAAGTCGTGGCCCTTCTCATCGGCCATGTCGAGCACGCCGACCGGACGCGCGCGCACCACGCAGCCCGGGAACGTCGGCTCGGCGATGACCACCAGCACGTCCAGCGGATCGCCGTCGTCGGCCATCGAGCCCTCGATGAACCCGTAGTCGCACGGGTAGTGCACGCTCGAGTACAGGGTCCGATCCAGGACGAACCGATGGCGCACGTGGTCGTACTCGTACTTGTTGCGGCTTCCAGACGGGATCTCGACCGTCACCTCGACCGGCCCGCGGACCAGCGGCTGCTCCATGCGCCGCAGTATGGCCGATCTCAGCGCTCGATCAGGGTCGCCTCGATCGGAAGGATCTCGAGCCACACCTGTCCCGGCAGCAGCTCCACCGGCTCGCCGGTCTCCGAGAATGTCCAGGTGGTGGCGTCCGCCGCCGTCGGCCGCACCCAGGTGAGGGCGTAGGCGCGCCCGCCGGTGTAGAGCGTGCCGTCGCCGCTGCCCACGAGGTGCTGGAGACGTCGGGGGTTGCCGCCCGGATCGGGGTCGCCGAAGACGACCTCCTGGGTGACGTTCTGGACGACGAGCGATCTCGGCGCCACGGCCTCCCCGGTCGCCTCGTCCACCACGAAGACGCCCGCGTCGCTGCGGAGGTACACCTCCTGCTCGGCGTCCCAGCTGAAGCCGAAGAACCAGTAGCTGTTGGTCCACATCTCGATCTCGCCGACCGCGCGGCTCTGATCCGGCAGGCTGGGCTCCTCGTCGAACGCGAATGGCGGACGGAGCTCCTCGACGGTGCTCGCCAGCGCCGCCAGCGCGACGTTGTCGATCAGCCCGTCGCGCAGGCCCTCCAGGTCGACGTACAGGTTGTGCGGCGCCCCGCGGGAACCATAGCGCTGGTACCAGGGCCACTGCCCGTAGATGCCATTGGGGTACGGCATGCCAGCGGCAGCGAATCGCTGCTCGGCGCCCGGGCTCGCACCGAACCCGACGGTCAGGACGCGAAGGTCCTGCCACAGGTCGATGTTGTAGTAGCGGGCGCTGCGGACGGGGCCGGTCATGCCCTCGGTCTCATCGCACAGGTACAGGGCGGTGAAGCGGGTGGTGTCACCCTCGACCGTGCCCTCGATGATCATGTCCGCCAGGTTCAGGTTCCGCCCCGGGCGAGCCTCGGGATGGTTCTCCACCTGGACCGCAAGCGCGGGGCCGGTGAGCTCCACTCCCTCGGCCAGCGGCAGGCCGTCCAGCGGGCAGCGAGCCACCGGCGTCGGCGAGGGCGACGCGGTGGGGGACGGGGATGGGCTCGGCGACGGCGACGGTGTCGGCGAGGCCGTCGGTGAGGCCGTCGGCGAGGGCGACGGCGTCGGGCTCGGCAACGGATCCGGCGATGCGATCGCAAATGCGACCAGCGCGCCGATGACGAGGACTGCGACGCCGACCGCGCCGGCGATGAGCGCCCGCCGGGAGCGGAGCGGGGACGGAGCGTTCGGTGCCATGGGTGCCAATACTAGGGGGAACGCCGCCGTCGCCCATGGTCCGATCGTGCCCCGGACGCAACATGCGGTGGGCGGGAGGCGTCTGGGATGTCGAGCCCGCCTCGGGGCTATACTTCGCTGCCCGCCGGCCGCCACCATCGGAGTTCCGTGACTCACTATCGACGGGAGCGCCCGTCCGATCCGCGCTCAGCGGCGGCGGCGCTGCTCTCGTTCCTCTTTCCCGGCTTCGGCCAGGCGTACAACCGCCAGTACCTCCTGGCCGGGTTGCTGGCGGCACCGGTCGTCCTGCTCATCGTCGTCGTCGTGCTGGCCGTCGTGGGCCCGGGCTCCTTCGTGAGCCGCCTCCTCGACACCGGCGTCTTGATCGCGGTGATCGTGCTCGACGTGTCCCTCCTGGGGTGGCGGCTGGTCGCGATCCTCCAGGCGCACGGCGCGCGCTCGGGCCTCACCTTCCGCACCTGGCCCACCTGGCTGACCGCGGCGCTCGTCGTCCTCACCCTCGGCATGCACGTCGTGCCGGCCTACTACGCGACGAAGGCGATCGACACGCTCGACAGCGTGTCGCTTGAGGGCGGCGGAGCCCTCTTCGATGAGCGCGAGGGCCGCGACGTGACCATCACGCCGCCGAGCCATCAGCCCGAGGTCCAGCGTGGGGAGCGGGTGACCGTCCTCCTGGTGGGCATGGACTACGCGCCGGGGCGCACGACCCACCTGACGGACACGATGCTCGTCGTCACCCTGGATTCGAGGACGGGGGAGGGAGCCATGGTGTCGGTCCCGCGCGATCTGTTCGGTGTGCCCCTTCCCGACGGCAGGATCTACAACGACAAGCTCAACTCGCTCATGTCCGTGGCCGGCGCCGATCCGGAGAGCTTTCCGCTGGGCGGCGCCGGCACGCTGAAGGCCACCATCGGGGAGATGCTCGGCACGCGGATCCACTACTTCGCGGCCATCGACCTTGCCGGGCTGCGCGAGGTGATCGATACGGTCGGCGGCATCGAGGTCAGGGTCGCCCGGACCGTGAACGACCCGCAGTTCCATGACCCGTTCACGAACGAGATGGGCTTCTACCTCGAGGCGGGCAACCATCACCTCGACGGCGCCACAGCCCTCGGCTACGTCCGCTCCCGGATGGGTGAGGGCGACAGCGACTTCACCCGTGCAGAGCGCCAGCAGCAGGTGCTGACCGCGATCGCTGACAAGCTCAGCTCCGGCAACATCCTCGTCACGCTGCCGGGACTGCTCGACGCCATCCGGGACAACCTGGCCACGGACATTCCCTCCGGGCGCATCTCCGAGCTGGCAGCCGAGGGACAGGACGCGGACCTGGAGGGTCTCGAGCGCGTCGTCCTCGCCCCGCCTCGGTACGTCACGCCCGAGCCATTCAGCGCTTCCGGCTACATCCTGCATCCCGACCTCGACGCGATCCGAGACCTGGGCGCGCGCATCTTCGGTTCGTGAGCGGCGGAGCCGGGCCGTTCCGCATACTGGCGGGGTGACCTCCTCCGTGTCCCGGCGCCCCTGGCCGGCGGCGGGCCTCCGCGCCCTCGGCCTCGACTGGCCCGAGGTCATCGCGCTCCTCGGCCT
>JACCWY010000076.1 GCA_013697395.1 Chloroflexota bacterium
GGTCACGCTCGTCCGGTTGCTGGGTGGCGCCCTGCTGGTAAGCGCCGCCGCGACGCTGGCGGTCGCGACCCTCGCGGCGCTCGAAACGGGCTCGACCGTGGACTACCTGTTCGGCGCCCGCAACGGCATGCTCCAGACCGCTCGGGCAGCCGTCGCTGCGGCCGGCGGCGCGATGCTGTTGCTCGTCGCACCGCGCGCGGCCGGGGCGGTGGCCGCAGCCACGGGCCTGGTCGGGATCATCCTGCTGGTTGCGTCCGGCCACAGCGCAGCGGTGCCCGGCGTGGCGTCGCTGATCAGCCAGGTCGTGCACGTCGCGGGCGCCGGGGTCTGGATCGGCGGCATCGTGGGCCTGCTCGCGCTCGTCCGATGGCCGGTGCTGCTGACCGGCGCCCACCGCCGGCGACTGGAGCTGCGCGAAACGGTCCCGCGCTTCTCGGCACTCGCCCTCGTGTCGATCGGACTCGTCGGCCTGACCGGCGTCCATGCGGCCTGGACCCAGACAGGCACGCTCCTGCCGGTCGGCACCGAGTACGGCCGCACCCTGATCATGAAGTCGGCCTTCGCCGCCGGCGCGCTCGCGCTGGGTGGACTCAACTTCCTCGACGGCGGCCGGATGATGGGCTGGCTGGACGGGTTCCGAAGTCGAATCACGATCGAGGTGATGTTGGCCGCGATCGTCCTCGTCCTGACTGCCTCTCTGGCGATCACCCCACCGGCGGAGGAGGCGGCCGGCGTGCCGATCGAGTCCGTCCCCGATGCATTCGGCGAGGTGGCGCCCGACGTGACGATGGAGGTCTTCCCTGGCCGTCCCGGCGTCAACCGGATCGTGGTCACCACGATCGAGGCCATGGCTGGCCGGACGGCACTCCAGCTCGGTCTCGACAACACGGCGGACGGCACCACGACCCTCGTCCCGCTCGAGCTCGAGGGCGACGGCATCGGCATGAGCCATGGGTCCGGGGACGGGGACGGCACCCTCGAATGGACGGCGAACGCGGTAGGCCTGCCGCCGGACAGCACCTGGGACGCCAGCGTTCGCGTCAACAACGCCGATGGTGTCGAGATCTGGCGCCAGCGCTTCGCCTTTGCGCTCGACGACGACGGGATCGAGGATGGCGAGGTCGCCTCGCTCCTCGACCCGGCCGCGGGCGTGGCGGGCCTGCTCCTGCTCGGCGGCGCGCTCGGACTCGGGCTGGGACTGGGCGGAGCACGGTTGCCGCGCTGCGAGGCGGTCGCGTCGCGCGTCGCCCTCATTGGCGGTGGAACCGTCGCGGCGGCGCTCGGCGTGCTGATCGGCCTCACGAAGCTGGTCGGCTGACGTCGGGTCGCGTTGCGCATATCGGGTTTGGCTGCCACGATCGACGCCGATGATGACCGCCGCTCCACTCGACCTGCTCGGCCGCCCGATGCACGACCTGCGCATCAGCGTCACCGACCGGTGCAACTTCCGGTGCGTGTACTGCATGCCGAAGGAGGTCTTCGGTCGCGACCACGCCTTCCTGCCGCGGGCTGAGATCCTGGACTTCGAGGAGATCGAGCGGATCGTGCGCGCCTCCGTGGCTCTCGGCGTCCGCAAGGTCCGGTTGACCGGCGGCGAGCCGCTCATCCGGCGCAACCTTGACGCACTCGTGGGCATGCTGGCCGCGGTCGATGGGGTCGAAGACCTGACGCTCACCACGAATGCGTCGTTGCTGGCGCCCCGGGCCAGCGCCCTTGCCGCTGCCGGCCTGCATCGGGTCACGATCAGCCTCGACGCCTTGGACGACGCCACCTTCCAGCGCATGAACGACGTCGGCTTTCCCGTCGCTCGCGTCCTCGAGGGAATCGCCGCCGCCGAGGCGGCGGGTCTCGGTCCGGTCAAGGTCAACACCGTCATCCAGCGCGGCATGAACGAGCACGCCGTGCTCGCCCTGGCCGAGCATTTCCGCGGGACCGAGACCACGGTGCGATTCATCGAGTACATGGATGTCGGACACTCGAACGGCTGGCGGCTCGACGACGTCGTCCCGGCCGCGGAGATCGTCGCCGCCGTCGACGCTCGGTGGCCGCTCGAGCCGGTCGATGCCGAGTACCGAGGCGAGGTGGCGCGGCGCTATCGGTACCGGGATGGCGGGGGTGAGATCGGCGTCATCAGCAGCGTCACGCAGCCGTTCTGCGGAGACTGCACGCGGGCCCGCCTGTCGGCCGACGGCCAGCTCTTCACCTGCCTGTTCGCCACCTCGGGACATGACGTGCGGGCCGTCGTCCGGTCGGGCGCCACGGACGTCGACCTCGCCGAGGCGCTGCGGGCGATCTGGACCGACCGCTCGGACCGCTATTCGGAGCTGCGAACGCTGGAGACGGTGAAGCAGCCCAAGGTCGAGATGAGCTTCATCGGCGGCTAGGACTGCGCGCCTCGTAGCCGTTGGTTCGCAGGTGTGCGTATCGGCCAGGCACGAGCTGAATTAGCTCACGCCTGGGACGAACGGCCAAGCACGGCGGCTGCGCTTGGCTGTTCGCGGTTCACTGCTGGGAAAATCAGCCACTCAGTGGCCGGTAGTCCCACCGGACGACCAATGTGGCACCGGCGATGCGGTAGACCGGTCGCACCCACTTGGAAAGGAGCCAACCATCGTGTGTCTGAATTGCGGCTGCATGCGCGCCCACGACGACATGGGCAAGCCTGGAATCAACATCACCTACGAGGACGTCAAGCGCGCCGCCGATGCGAACGGCACGACCGTCGACCAGGCGTTGGAGACGATCGCCCGCACGTCGGAGCAGGACCGGGGCGATCATCCCGAGGAGTACGCCGGCTGAGGCTCGGCCGTCCGCGACGCTGTCAGCCCTGGTCTGTGCAGCACGTGCACGACTGCACACCGGTGGCATGACTGACGGCGACCTATCCGTGGATCGGCCCCTGGCGCTTGCGGAGCGGTGACCCACCGCGCCCGCGAAGCACGGCGAGGATCTCGCCGATGATCGCCGTCGCGACCTCCTCGGCTCCGTCGGCGCCGATATCGAGCCCGGCCGGCGCGTGCAGCGCAGCCAGGTCGGCCTCCGACGGGGCCACCCCGAGCTCCGCGAGCAGCCGATCGGTCCGGTCGCGCGGCCCGAGGATGCCCAGGTAGGGCATGCCGCAGCCGATGAAGCCGCCGAGGAACGCCGCGTCGCGCAGATAGTCGTGACTCATGATCACGACCGCGGTCCATTCGCCGGCATCGACCGCATCCGCCGCCGAGGCTGGCTCCACGCCATGGA
>JACCWY010000083.1 GCA_013697395.1 Chloroflexota bacterium
GCTCCGTCGGGCTCTTGGTGCCGGCGCCGCGCTTGAGATTGTGCTCCGGCGGCGTCACCGCGCCCTCGCGGCGCTGATCGTGCGCGGCGCTGCCGCCGATCTTCTCGGCCCTGTCCATCGGCTTCCTCGTCGATACGTGGTTCCACGAGACAGCGTGCACGCGTCGTGCCGAGGGGCGGCCCGCCGTTTCGGACTCGAGTCGGCGGCTCAGCGTGCCAGGCGATTGAAGGCAAAGAGCGTGGCCGCCTGGAGGATCAGCCCGGAGGGCACCGATGGTCAGGAATGCTCGCGACCGTGATGTTGGCTGGGGAGGAAGGATTCGAACCTTCGATCTCCTGATCCAGAGTCAGGCGCCTTACCGCTTGGCCACTCCCCAGTGTTCCGTGCTTGAGCGTCGGTCCTCCGACTGCTGTTTTCCGGGACGTCAGGTGCCCATTCCGGGGACTAGTCAGATGCCCATTCGCCGAACCGGAACGATCAAGTGCCCATTCGACAGACGAGGCTCGCTGCTCGGGGGAGATTGTACCGAACCCTCCGTACTCAGCGCACCTGAGGCCACGGGCGGTGAGTTGTAGTCATGCGGCAAACAGCTTCGCACCGGGCTTCTAAGTGCGCGAGATTCCGTCCGCTCATCGTCCCAGGGCGAGGCCATCGCGCAAGCTGGCCGAGTATTTCGCTCGCCACCGGGAGCGACTTCCCACAATCCATCGGCTGACCCGGTCGAAGATGAGGGACTTCTCAGCGCACTCTACTCGTCACCTCATCTTGCGGCCGCACCCTCGACCCTCGGCCCCACGCAGACGCGGAGATCCACCCGAAGGTTCGTGAGCGGGCTCCCAACGCGAGCACGCCCCGGGTACACCCGAGTCGGGAGGCGCGGTCTGACATCGAAGCCGGCATCGTGGAGGGCGCGCCGCGTCGTCGACCATTCGGGGGTCGGATGCCCAGATCCGGGATCTTGCGTCCGCCGCTCATCGCTGATCTTGCCCCGTAGGGCGCAGCATCGAGTGGGGTGACATGCCAACCAGACTCATGCGCCAATCTGAGATCCTGATTAATGAGGGATGAGAACCCTCTCACCAAGCGACCTCAACCCGCCGCGAGGCCGATGAGAGCCTTCTCACCTTCCTCTCACACTCGGTTCATCCACCTGACCGACGATCGACAGCCGTGAGGTGGCCGCGCGACGCACCGAGCGCAGCGCCGCCTGCCTCGCGAAAGGAGCCTGCATGCTGAACATCTCGCGCCTAGCGGCCGCGACGTTGGCGGTCGCGCTGCTGCTGGGCGGGTTCGCTGCCGGCAGGGTCGTGACGACGATGCAGTTAGCCGAGCCGTCGCCGAGGGCCGAAGGCAGCCCAACTGGCACGGGTGATCCCGCGCTGCCCGTGGTCGATGTCGACGGCGACGACCTCGACCGCCTGCCCCGCTATCCCGGAGCGGTCCGCACCGAGTACGAGATCCGCGATGGCGACGGGGTGCGCACCATCTTGCTCGAGTACCTGGTGGCTTCGCCGGTCGACGATGTGCGTGTCTTCTACCGGGCCATGTTCGGGGAGCATGGCTGGACGGTCGCCGACCAGACGGTCAATTTCGGCGAGTGGATCTACATCCTGGTCGACGACTCGGTCGAGGCGATCGTCAAGCTCGAATCGCGCGGCGACGTCACAGAGATCGACATCGACATGACGGCGCCAACTGGCGGCGAACCAACCCTTTCCCTGGCGCCGACGACCACTGTGGTGCCGCCCACCCCGCTGCCGCCCGCGCCGCCTCCTGACGACGATGACCCACCTGGGGGCGATGGCTGAGGACGGATGCCAACCGTGACAGCGGAGACGATCATGCCCCCGATGGGCGGCTGGGTGTCCTGCGGCCCTGGCTCAGCCGGACTCGACGACGCTGGGATCGAGGCGATAGCCTGCGCCGCGCACGGTGTTGATGGGCGAAGGCTCGCCGCTGGGCGAGACCTTGCGGCGAAGGTAGCGCACGTAGACATCCACGACGTTCGACGCCGGCTCGTAGTCGTACTCCCAGACGGCGAACAGGATCTGGTCGCGCGAGAGGACCTGGTCCGGATGGCGCATGAAGTACTCGAGCAGCGCGAACTCGCGACTCGACAGGTCGATCGAGCGCTCGCCGCGCCAGGCCCGGCGGCTGAGCAGATCGAGGCGGAGGTCGCCCGCCTCGAGCTGGGACGCCTGCTGCTGATCGGCACGCCGGGTCAGCGCGCGGATGCGGGCCAGGAGCTCCTCGAACGCGAATGGCTTGGTCAGGTAGTCGTCGGCTCCGGCGTCGAGCGCGCGGACCTTGTTGTCGAGATCGTCGCGGGCCGTCAGCATGAGGACCGGCAGGCTCGGCCGTCGAGCCCGGATGCGCGCGAGCACCGCGTGTCCATCCAGCTCGGGAAGGGAGATGTCGAGCAACACCAGGTCGATGGCCTGGTCCTCCGCCATGAGCGCCCCGACCTCGCCGCTCTCAGCGGTCAGGATCTGGTGACCGCGGGCGCTCAGGCCGCGCTCGAGCATGCGCAGGATCGCCGGCTCGTCTTCGATCGCGAGAATGTTCATCGTGGCGAGTATATGAGGGACCGGAAGTGACCGATGCTACCGACCAGGTGGTCTCGTGGCGCATCGGCGTCATCGCCGTGGCCGGGCTGCTGATCGCCATCGCCATCATCGGCATCGTCGGGATCGTGATCAACCGCAGCGTGCAGGAAGTCGTCGACCGGGCGATCGCTTTCGATGTGGAGCTGGAGGACAATGCCGACGACCTGCGGGTGGCGGCCCTCGACGTGCGCCACTACCACCGCGACATGATCTTCAGCGCGCCGCTGGCGCCGAGGGTGGAGGCGTGGGAGAAGCGCTACCGAGCCCTACTCGCGGAGATCGACGAGCTCGAAGCGCTGATGGCGACCGGGGTCGAGCGCGCCGGGCTGCCGACGACCGACGAGCTGCGATCCCTGGCCGAGGGGTACTACGCCGACTTCCGGCCGGCGATCGACGCCTACGATCCGGACGACAGAACGGCCTTCGATGTGGCGAGCGACGCCGGCCTGGCGCAGCTCAACGCGCTCGAGAACCTGGCCGCCGCGATCGACAAGGAGGGTGAGGATCGGGCGGCCGACGCGTTCACGGCCATCGACGAGGCGGTCGCCACCGGCACCTGGGCGCTGGTCGCGGTCATCGTCGGCCTGGGTGCCGTCGGCGGGGCGCTGGGCTTGGCGGCGTTGCGCATGATCGGAGGTTCGCACCGTCTGGTCGCCGCGCAGCAGGCCGCCGCCGCGCAACTGGCCGAGGTCTCGCGCGCCAAGACCGACTTCATCGCCGATGCCTCGCACGAACTGCGCACGCCGCTCACGGTGCTGCGTGGTAACGCGGAGGTCGGTCTGGCGGTCGAGGACGAGGGCGAGCGCACCGAGATCCTGCACGAGATCGTCACCGAGTCCGCGCGCATGTCACGGCTGGTGGACGACCTGCTCTTCCTGGCCCGTTCGGATGCCGCCACGGTCCCGCTCGAGCTGCGGATGGTCGACACGAGGGAGCTGCTCGAGGCGCTGGTCGGGCGCGCGGACGTGGTTATCCGGGGCCGCGGGGTGACGCTCGGCGCCACGGTGGATGTCGCCGGTGCGGTCCGCGTGGACGCGGCGCGGCTCGAACAGGCGGTCCTCATCCTGGTCGACAACGCCGCGAAGTACGGCCCGCGCGGCAAGACCGTGGACTTGCACGCGCGCTTCGAGGACAACGCGCTGGTGATCGAGGTCAGCGACCGAGGGCCCGGCATTACGGAGCGTGACCGTGCCCGCATCTTCGAGCGTTTCTATCGCGGCAACGGCCAGGGGTCGCGGCGGGCGAGTGGAGCCGGATTGGGCCTCGCGATCGCCCGCGCCATCGTTGAGGGCCACGGCGGCACGATCGCCGCCGCCGATCGGCCTGGCGGCGGCACCACGATGCGGATCAGCCTGCTCGGCGGCGGTCGATTGGGCCGGCGCCCCGACATGGAAGCATCATGACTGAGCGCATCCTGGCCATCGAGGACGACCCCGGGATCGCCGCAGTCCTGCGGCGCGGCCTGCAGCTCGCCGGCTTTGAGGTCACGCTCGTCGGCGATGTGGCTGGCGGGCGTGAGGCATGGGGCGCCGGCGGATTCGACCTCGTGCTCCTCGACGTGATGCTACCCGACGGCGACGGGATCGCACTCCTCAGCGAGCTAAGGTCGACCGGCGACCGAACGCCCGTGGTCCTGCTCACCGCCCTCGAGGAGGCCGACCTGCGCGACCGCGCCCAGGCGGCCGGCGCTTCGGCGCACCTGGCCAAACCGTTTGCCTACGCCGACCTGCTCACCTGCGTCCGCCGCTTCGTGGCCGCCTGACTGACGGCGATCGCTCGCCCTCCGGTTAACCGTCACCCGTCCCGCTGTCGATCAGCCGATCGACGCATGCGAGCAGCTCGAAGTAGGCGAATGGCTTGATGAGAAACGCCTGGGCGCCGACCGTTGCGCCGCGCTCGCGGAGTCGATCGTCGTCGTGGGCGGTCAGCAGGACCACGGGCGTGCGGTCGCCCGCCGCGCGTCGTTCAGCCAGCAGTTCGAGCCCGTCGAGACCCGGCAGCATCACGTCCAGGACGACGACGCTGCTTCCTCCTCGTCGGCTCGGGCTTTGCCCTTCGGGAATGTCCAGTCGTCGTACGCCGGGCGATGCACGAGGAGGATCTCGGCCGCGCCGCCGGCCTCGCGCACGACGACGCCGCCGGCAGCCCGGATGATCTCGGTCAGCTTCATGGTCGGGGCGCCTTGCTTGCCAGCGCATTCCACTCGCTGGGCCAGGTCACCGCTGCCGTCACCGCTCCCTGCGTCTCCATACGCGGCGAGCTGACCCGCCACGGGCGGATGAAAGGATTCTCACCCGGCGTTCATCAGGCTCTCACCTGACGGATCGAACATTGTCTCCACGTTAACACCCGCCACATTGAAAGGAGACCGGAAATGGACCTGCAGCCGCAGCCGGCAGTCTCAGTCGCCGACTTCCTGGTTCGGCTGCTCATCGACATCGCGGCCATATTCATCTTCGCGGTGGCCATCTACTTCCGTCGGCATACGCGGAAGGACCTTGCCGCGCTCTTCGCCTTCTTCAACATCGGTCTCTTCATCGTCGTCACGGTGATCAGCCAGGCCGAAGCGGCCACGGCCATCGGCTTCGGCCTGTTCGCCATCCTATCGATCATTCGGTTACGCAGCGAGCCCTTCAACAACCGCGAGTTGGGCTACTTTTTCGGGGCGCTGGTACTCGGCCTGCTCAACGGCATCGCGACCGGTCCGCTGGCCTTCACCGTGATCCTCAACGTCATCGTGCTGGCCGCCATCTACGGCCTCGACCATCCGCGCGTCCTGCAGGCGGCGCTACGACGCCACATCACGCTGGACGCAATCCACACCGACCCCGATACTTTGCGCGCGGCGCTCGAGCAGCGGCTCAACGCCACCGTCCTCGAGTGCGCGGTCACCGCCATCGACTACGTCAAGGACACCATGGAGCTCGAGGTCCAGTACGTCGAGCAACCGCGTCTCGAAGCCCTCCCGACACGGCCAACCACCATCCAGGAGCCAAGCGCATGAGCACCCACCCGACCGCCGACGGGCTGACGCGCGCCGACCTGTCCCCCTTCGGGCACGTCTCGCTTGACGACGTCAATCGGCAGGCCGCGCTCCTCGACCGGATGGAGAACAAGTACCTCATCGACCTGCCTGCGTTTCGCCGGATGCTGAAGGAGCTGAGCCAGCAGTTCGACATCTTGTCCATCGACGACGAGGTGATCTTCAACTACGACACCGTCTACTTCGACTCCGGCACTCTGGTTGCCTATCGCGACCACGCGCAGGGCAGGCGCAAGCGCTTCAAGATCCGCTCGCGCCACTACGTCGAGAGCGACCTCTACTTCTTCGAGGTCAAGCTCAAGGGCGAGCGCGGTCGCACCGTCAAGAAGCGCATACCGTACGACCCCGCGCAGCACGGCAACATGACGGGAGCTGCTCAGGAGTTCGTGCGGGACTGCTTCCGCAAGGAGTACGACACCGAGTTTCCGCACGAAATCGGCCCCAAGCTGACGATACGCTACCGCCGCCTGACACTGGTCGGCAAACGGGCGCCCGAGCGCGTCACGATCGACTTCGATCTTCGGTTCGAGGAGCGCGACCAGCCCCAAGGCGATGAGGTCGATGGTGTCGATCTGCCCAACGCGACGTCGGAGCGACAGCCATGGCGCGCGCACGGCCGACATCACGAGGGCTCCAGCAAGATCGCGGAGGTCTGGCGCCGGCGGCGCGCCAGGACGGTGATCGAGGCAATCACGGCGAGGCCGACCAGCACGACGAGCACCGGGCCGGAGGCAAGGCGCAGCACGACCAGCGAGGCCGCGCAATGGCCGCCGCGCCGGGGATCGTCACAACCCAGGCGTAGAACACGCGGCGGGTCAGGCCCCAACGCACCGCCGAGAGGCGGCTGACCATGCCGACCCCGACGATTTCGCCGGTGATGGTGTGAGTGGTCGAGACCGGGATTCCCAGCGTGCCGGTGCCGAACAGCGTGGCGGCGGCCGCGGTCTCCGCTGCGGCGGAGGCGGCTCACGACCGGCTTGATGTAGCCGACATCCTCGCGGTAGTCCGGGCCCCAGGCGCGCTCGAGCAGCTGCTCGGGCCCGAGCACCACCCCGGCTCCTCCGCGAGGGCGACGAGCAGGCGGAACTCTACGGAGGATCGCACTCGCGGGTGAGCGCGAGATGAGGTGGCGATGAGACATCTCTCATCTCGACTGCCAAGGTCATAGCGCCCCAGCTGGATGGGGACGACCAAGCCTTCGTCATCATTGTTCGAAGGTCGCACCCGGCAGCCCCGGTCGACGGGCCGACACGGGCGCGAGCCCGGATCTCGGATGAGAGCCTCCTCACGGGGCCTTTATCGTCCCCTCATCCAGAGCGACCAGTGTGCAACGATGATCTCGCGACACGCACGGCAAGGCTCAATCCGCGGTGAGCGCGTGCGGGACGACGTCCTGCTCGCTCGGCGCAGGGACGCCAGGAGATCGGCGCTCAGAGACGGCACTCAATCATGAGTGAGCGCAACGCATCGGCCCAGATGGTGTGGGAGATGCGCGCACGGCGCTCCGGCGGCGGCGCTGGAGTCCGCCTCGCCACACCGGCCGAGCGGCGTTCCGCCATCGGGGTCAGCTCGGCCGATCCCGTCGCGGCCGCCGCCGCAGAACGGCTCCTGGCCTCCGCCGGGTTCAGGGTTGCCCGGCAGGCCACCCGGATCAGGTCAGGAGACCTGATGGTGGATCACGCGCGCCACGAAGTGACGCGGCGGGATCGCCCGGTTCGATTGACGCCGACCGAGTTCCGGGTGCTGGCGCTGCTGGTCGAGCGCGCGGGCCGGCTCGTCACGTGGGCGGACCTGCTGGCCGAAGCGTGGGGGCCTGAATACGCCGAGAGCGTCGAGTATCTCAAGCCCGTGATCAGCCGGCTGCGCCGCAAGCTCCAGGACAACGCGAGATCCCCGCGACTCATCGAGACCGTCCGCGGCTTCGGGTACCGGCTGAGGGCGGACCCGGGTTGAGATGGGACGAAAGCACCATAACGCTGCAACGTGCTGGCAACCTTGGGCTGCTAGCGTCGACTGGCCAACACAGTACTGGAGTAAATCCCTCATGCGCAGGCACCGCCTCAGTAGGACGCTCCTCACTGCCGCGCTGCTCGCCACCCTGTCGACTGGCGTCACGCCAGCCGAACCGGCGGCGGCGGCGGCGGATCCGTGTCCCTTCCCACTGACCGACGTGAATCGGCCGATCGCGCCGCCCACGGCGACGGATGCCGAGGCCTCGTTCACCGATCCGACGGCTGAGATCTCGAGCGCCGACTTCGTGAAGGTCGGCCACAAGGTGTATGTCGCTCCCTTCGCCCACCTCGAGGCGCAGTCGGCGGTCGCCGGCATCTGCATCGAGCACGCCTCGAACATCCAGGACAACACGCTGCTCAAGGCCAACGGCGGGCCGGTCAACGTCGGTGTGGAGGCCATCGTGGCCCACGGCGGATAGATCGTGGGCGACGGCACCGCGGTGAGCCTCGCCTACCAGGACGCCTGCCCCCTGCCGCAGCCCGGCCCGAACCCGTCCGATCCGACCTCGTACGACGCCCTTTCACCGCCGCCCCAGACGCCGGCTGAGAAAGGGCGCCAGGCGCTGGCCAACGCGCTCTTCCAGGCCGGCGTGACCCACGCAGAGTGCGACGAGATCCCAGCATTCGTCGGCTTCAACGCGCTGAACCAGTCGCACATTCAGGATGGGGCCCTGCTCGCCGTGACCAGCCGCCTGCCGCGGGGCATCATCCTCCGCGCTGGCTACTCGTCGTTCCCGGGCAAGAGCCTCGACACGCAGGCCGAGGCCGACACGCCGTGCGGTGACCCGGCGGCCTGTGACGTGCGCTACGTCACCGCCGGAGACATCGCCTTCATGAACGCGGTGATCCACGTCAACGAGTGCCTGGCCCGCGGCTACGCCGGCCAGTACCGCGACACCGCGCGGGCGATCCACCCCTTCGGCGGGCCGGAGAGCGTGCAGGGCATCGGCATCGATCCCGGCTCGTACCACCACTGCGAGTTCAACAATACCAGCGAGCGGCCGACCATCGGTTACCCGCCCGACACCGACCTGTCGGTCCGCAATCCGGGGCTGGCGGTCCACGACCCGAGCCCGGACAAGAAGATCCGGATCATCGGTGACGTGCGCATGGTCGACATCGACAAGATCCAGGACCACGTCTCGATCCGCGCCGACGAGGGCGAGCCGATGACCTTCCGCCAGCAGATCGAATGGGGCTTCGCGAACACGTTCCACGCCCTCGAGGTCACAGCCGAGGATGCCGAGCGCGAGGTGCGCATCTTCAACAACGTGAAGATCGAGGAGCGAGTGGTCATTCACGGTGGCGGCCGGCGTGTCCGCGTCGGCGGTCCCGACCCGGAGCCGACCCTCGTCGGGCCGTACGTCACCATCGGCAAGGACTCGGTGGTCTTCAGGTCGCACCTGGAGGAGCGTTCCTTCGTGGGCTCGCGGGTCGTGCTCGCCGGCTACGACAACGGCTGCGATGCGGATGGCAACTGCACGCCGGGAGAGGTGATCCCCGACCGCTGCGTGAAGTTCATCGACACGCCGGCCAACCAGTGCGCGTACCTCGTGGAGTGGTAGCCGCCGCCGCTCGCGGCGGCGCCTGGAAGATCCCAGCGCTCGGGCTGGGAGTCGTCGGCCTGGGGCTCATCGTGAGCCTCAGGCTGCTCGGCTCTCCGAGCCAGCTGAGCGGCTCGGGACCGTCGGCGTCTGCCTCCGCGGAGCAGGTCACAGCGCTGGAGATACGCGGCCTCCGGGCGGAGCTGATCGACGGCGAGAGGCCGTCGGGCAGCGGCGAGCTCGCGTGGTGGACGACCTGGCGGCTGTGCTGGAGCCCGGTGCCAGGCGCCCAGGACTACCTGGTCACGACGGTCAGTTTCGAGGGCCCGGGCATACCGCAGCCGGTCTCCGGGACCTGCCACGAGCTGAGCGTGGCGAGCGGCACAACCCGCGAGTCGGGCAACTACGCCGGGCGGGATGCCCAGCTGGTCCAGATGGAGGTCAGCATGTCGGTCGGCGTCGCCGCCCGCATGACCGATGGGACAATTGGCCCCGAGAGCCCCGATATTTCGGTTGGCGAAGCGTACCCGTAGGCGTTCTGTGGACAACGTGCGCGGCGAGGGTGGCCCAGCGCCCCTGACCTCGGCTGGCGTGACATCCAGGCCCGGCCCCCACTTCATTAGCAGTTCCTCATCCGAGTCTAACTGTCCTCTCATGGGCGCCGAGTCGAATGCATTCGTTCTCCGACGGGGCCGCCAACCGGAGTGGCCCTTCGAACACGGCCAGCGCAAATCCGCAAAGTGAATCGCAATCGCAAGGATGAATAGAGAGGCGATGTACACCATGCGTGCTCCCACGACTCAGGGTCGGGGTGCCACTCGTGATCTCCCTTGCGCTCGTGGCGGGACTGCTCGCGCTTCCAGGGTTCTCGGGGCGCGCCGAGGCGGCGTTCCCGGGCGCGAACGGCAAGATCGCCTACAACGACTGGGATACCTCCACCAATCACTACGAGGGCGACATCTACGTCGTCAACCCCGATGGGACCGGTCGGACCAACCTCACCAACGCCGTCTACTCCGAGTTCAACACCGAGCCCGCGTGGTCTGCCGACGGCACGCGGATCGCCTTCGTGCACCGATCGGCGGAGCCGTACGCAACGAAGCAGATCTACGTCATGAACGCGGACGGGTCCGGCAAGACCAACCTCAGTCAGAACTCCGTCGACAACGCCAATCCGACCTGGTCGCCCGATGGCACGAAGATCGCGTTCATTAGCAGCGGTGGGCTCTGGGTCATGAACAGCGACGGCTCGGGCAAGCGCCTGATCTCGAGCGAAAGCGTCCGTAGCCCCTCCTGGTCCCCCGACGGAACGCAGATCGCCGTCGAAAGGTTCGGGGGGGCAACTGCGGGGGCTACTCGACCTTGAACATCTGGATCATGAACGCCGATGGCTCCGCAGCCAGGCCTGTGACCGACAACCCATGCTCCCTGGACGACTACGGTCCGGATTGGTCGCCGGACGGAACCCGGATCGCCTTCAAACGGGGAGGGTATTCATCGCAGCCGCCCGAGGCCAAGGGCCTCTTCACGATCCGCCCGGACGGCACCGGCCTGTCGCGGATCCCCAACTCCGTCGACTACTCGTCGCAGCCGGCCTGGTCACCCGACGGCGCCCGGATCACGTTTGCGCGCGACAACGGCATCTTCGTGATGAACGCCGACGGGAGCGGCGAGCGGCAGATCGTGCCCGGTCAGACGGCCGTGGCAACGCACCGGCCATCGTGGCAGCCGCTGCCGGGCGGTCCTCCGCCCCCACCGCCGCCCGACACGACCCCGCCGTCGACCCCCGCCAACCTCACCGCGGCCGCAGGGAACCGCAGCATCGGCCTCACCTGGACCGCCTCGACCGACACCGGCGGCAGCGGCCTGGCCGGCTACGAGGTGTGGCGCAGCACGAGCGGCGCGGCCGGCAGCTTCGTGAAGCGAGCGACCACCGCCAGCACGACCTACACCGATGCCGGCCTCAAGCGCGGCAAGACGTACTGGTACCACGTCGTCGCCTACGACGGTGCCGGCAACCGTAGCGGCCCGTCGAGCACGGCGTCCGCCACCGCCAAGTGATGGAGCTGAGGTGAGATGAGAAACCCGACCGTTCCGAAGGCTGCGCTCAACCACGCGGCCCCATCGCCCCAGACCCGCCAACGAGGAGACAGCCATCGCAGGGCCAATCGAGTTGATGGACAGGGCAAACCAACGGCGCTGGCGCACCTCCAAGCGGACGGTCGTGGCGGTCGTCGTCGTGGCCGCGCTCGTCGCCCCAGCCGCGGCCGGCGGCTGCGAGAAGCGGTCCCTCAGTTCTCCGGTGATGGCGGCAAGGTGAATCGCACCGCGGTCCCACCGCCGGGTGCGCTCTCGATGTCGATCCGGCCGCCGTGGGCCTCGACGAGGTTGCGAGCGATCGGCAGCCCGAGGCCGCTGCCGGGTGAGCCGGGGGAGCGATAGAACCGATCGAAGGCGTGCTCGAGCGCTTCGGGCTCCATGCCGCTTCCGGTGTCCCGCACGACGACCGAGACGCCATCGTCGGTGTGGCTGGCCGTGACGCTGATGCGACCGCCCGCCGGCGTGAAGCGCAACGCGTTGGCGATCAGGTTCCCGACGACCTGGCGGATGCGTGCCGGGTCGACCTCGAGCACCGGGAGCTCATCGATCCCCTCCGGCGCTAGGGTGACGCCGACGGCATCGGCGGCAGGGTGATGGGCGGCGGCAACATCGCGAAGGAGGGTGGCGAGGTTGGTCGGCTCGCGGTGCAGGCGCAGGCTGCCGGCCTCGCTCAGCGAGAGCGTCCGCAGATCCTCGACGAGCCGGCCGAGGACGCGCGTCTCTTCCAGCACGGGCGCGAGGTGCGCCTCGTCGACCGGGTACAGCCCGTCGAGCATGCCCTCGAGCGTGCCCTGCATGACGGTGAGGGGCGTTCGGAGCTCGTGACTGACGTCGGCTAGCAGGCGGCGGCGGGCCTCGTCGGTCTCCTCGAGCCGCCCGCCCATGGCGTTGAAGGCACGGGCCAGGCCGCGCACCTCGCGCGGGCCGCGGACCGGAACCCGGGCGGCGTAGTCCCCGGCCTCGATGCGCGCGGCCGCCTCGATCAGGTCGCTGACCGGCGCCGCCGTTCCGCGCACGAGGCGGAGGAGGACCGCGACGATCAGGACCACGACCACGAGCGGAAGCACCGCCGTCACGACGAGTGCGAGCCTGCCGTCGAGCACTCGGCCGACGAGCCACGTCACGAGCGCGATCAGCGAGCCCAGCAGGATGACGAGGAGCACGAGCGCGCAGCCGATGCGCCGCATGAAGCGACGGCGCATGCGTTGCCACGGCGCCGCATCGGTCGGTGGCCAGGCCTCCCCCTCCGGCCACCATCGCGGCCGCCGGTCGCCGGGGCCCCAGCCGCGCCATGGGCCGTCGGGGTAGCCCTCAGGCATCGGTCAGTCGGTAGCCGACGCCATAGACCGTCAGCAGGTGCCGCGGATCGTGGGGGTCGTGCTCGATCTTGCGCCGGATGTTCTTGACGTGGGCGTCGATCGCCCGCTCGTAGGACTCGAAGGCAACACCGTGGATGGCGTCGAGCAGCTGCGAGCGCGTGAAGACGCGGCCGGGCTGGCGCGCCATGGCCGCCAGCAGGCTGAATTCGGTTGCGGTGAGCTCGACCGTTCGCCCGTCGACCTCGAGCCGCATGCGCGGCACGTCCAGCGTCAGCGCGCCGGCGCGCAGCAGGTCGTCCGACGGATCGCTGCCCCGCCTTCGGAGCACGGCCCGCACGCGCGCCACCAGCTCCCGGGGACTGAATGGCTTGGTGACATAGTCGTCGGCCCCCAGCTCCAGGCCGATGAGCTTGTCCGTCTCGTCGTCACGTGCCGTCAGCATGATGATCGGCACATCTCCTTCCCGACGCAGGCGACGGGTGACATCGAGCCCGTCGAGGTGCGGCAGCCCGAGATCCAGGATCACGAGATCGGGATGCTCCGTGCGAGCGCGCATCAGCGCCTCCCTGCCATCGGCCGCAGTCACGACCGCGAAGCCGGCGCTCTCGAGGTAGTCGCGCACCAGCCGGGTGATCTTGGGCTCGTCGTCGACGACGAGGATGGTTGCCATGGTGCGGCGATGCTACGCGAGGGCGCGGCGGACATCGCCGCCGCGCCACCCGCATGGCGCCAGCTCAGCTGGTCGAGCCATGCGGCTCGTCGCGCTTGTGCAGCTCGCGGTGCATCTCCGCCATCCGCTCGCTGCGCGATTCCCAGCCGCCCGGACCACGTCCGCCGCCACCCCATCGGCCCCAGCCCACCGCCGCCCTGATCAGGCCGAAGAAGAGGAAGATGGCCAGGATCCCGAACAGGATCCCGAAGAAGCCCGGTCCCCCGCCGTATCCGTAGCCGTAGCCGCCTCCCGCGTACGGCGGGTACACCACGGCTGGATTCTCGCCGGCGGCCTGGGCCGCGCGCGCGGCCTCCGCCACGCCCTCGCTGACGCCGGCGTTGTAGACCCCGATCCCGATTCCGACCACGACCGCGAGAACCACGATCATCGCCAGCGCCCCGAAAAGTCCTCGTCCGAACATCTGAATGCCTCTCCCTGTGTCGATCTGGTGTCGATCGCGTGTCGCGACCGATCGACCTTCAGGCTGACCCCGGGTTGTGCGCGAACTGTGAGCGCGCCATGGAGACATCGCGTGGCGTGCGGGGGCGCCCGGATCGGTCTGCATAGGTGCGGAGAGGACGCGGCGTCGCCGTTGGTCAGGCTCGGCATAGCCGGAACGGTCACTCGTCGCAGGAAGAGCAAGGTTCTAGTGTCTGCGGACCGGGGTCATGTCATTGAAGCAGGGACGGGATCGATGCAGCAGGTGCAGCCGCACGAATGGCGCAGGTACGGGTTCGGTGGTCCGCCCGAGCCGTGGGACCACGGCGCGCAACGAGACCTCGACCGCCTGTCCACCAGCTACTTCGTCGACATCCTCGAGTCACGCCGAATCGTGCTGGCCTCGGGGCCGGACGACGCCGTGCGCATCCGCGTCGAGGAGCTGTTCACGACCGCGACCCGGCACAAGCACGAGATCGAGTACACGCTGCGCCACTGGGCCACGCCGGTCGAGCGTGCGCGCGTGGAGGATCGCCTGGGGTCGCTGATGCGCATCGGCCTGCGCCTGCGCGACCTCCGCGGCTCGCTCCTCGCGGCACCCGAGCCGGCGCCTGGGCCGGAGCCGCTCCCGGCCGCCTGAGTCGAACGCACGCGGGCTCGACTGGCCCCTCGCGTGGGGAACGCGCACCTGCGACACTCCTGCGCATGCCGCGCATGCCGACCCTGGCCGACGTCAACGCAGCCCGACGGCGGCTCGACGGCATCGCCCTGCACACCCCACTGGAGCCGAGCCCCGAGCTGGCCGAGACGACCGGCGCCGGCGAGGTGCGCCTGAAGCGCGAAGAGGTCCAGCCGACGGGGGCCTTCAAGATCCGCGGGGCGCACAACAAGGTGGCAATCGTCGCCGATGGCCGCCCCGAGGCCGGCCTGGTGACTGCCAGCAGCGGGAACCACGGGATCGCCGTGGCGACGGCCGCCATCCGGCACGGCATGCGCCTGACCGTCCTGGTCGGCCGTTCCGTCTCCCCCGCCAAGCTCGAGCGCCTGCGTGCTCTCGAGACGAGCCGCATCACCGTCGAGCTGGCGGGCAACGACACCGATGACGCCGAGGCAGAGGCCCGGCGTCGTGACGACGCCGGGCACGCCATCCACATCCCGCCCTACAACGATCCCGACGTGATCGCCGGCCAGGCCACCGTCGCCATCGAGATCCTCGACGACTGGCCCGAGGTCGACACGATCGTCGTGCCGATCGGGGGCGGCGGGCTCATCGCCGGGATCGGCCTGTGGGCCAAGGCTGTCAAGCCGGGCCTGCGGCTCGTCGGCGTGCAGCCGGCGGCATCGCCGCCGATGTACGCGCACATGGAGACCGGCTCCACGGACCCGATGCCCATCGCCCCGACGCTCGCCGACGGCGTGGCAGGCAACATCGAGCGCGACAGCATCACCTGGAAGCTGTGCCGCCAGCTCGTCGACGAGGTGCTCGTCGTCGACGAGGAGGAGATCGCATCGGCCATGCGCTGGGCGGTGGAGGTCCCCCACCTGCTCCTCGAAGGCAGCGCGGTGCTCGGGGTCGCGGCGCTCCGGGCGGGTTCACTCGATGTGTCGGGCCGCAACGTGACGGTGGTGACGACGGGCCGCAACGTCAGCGTCGAGACACTCCGGTCGGTCCTCCTTGACGGCGACGGCTGACCTGGCTCACTCGAGGGCGCCGGTCCAGCCGAGCTCGTCGTCCTCCGGCGCGCCCGCCTCAGTCAGGGCGGCGAGCTCATCCTCACGATCGCGGAAGGCCCTGCGCGCCTCCTGCGGCGAGACCGATGCGAAACGCACCGTGTCCCCGGGACGCAGGCGCGCCACGCGACCGACGTCGGCGCCGATGACGCATCCGGGGACGGGGTAGCCGCCGGTCACGGGCCGATCGGCAAGCATCACGATCGGGTGTCCGTCGGGCGGGACCTGGATGGCCCCGAGTGGCAGGCCCATCGAGGCGACGTCGGACCCGCTGGGCGCCAGGTGCGGACCATCGAGCCGTACGGCGGCTCGATCCGCCGCCGTCGACACCGTCCATTCCGCATCGGCCAGCGCGCCCGGGCCCAGGCTGTCGACGTGCGGTCCATCGACGATCCGGATCGGCCCCTCCGGCAGCGCGCCAGTCCAGCGTCGCGCGACGTCCGACGCCGGTCCCAGCGCCATCACGTCCCCGGCCCGCAGCGCGCGACCCTCGTGGCCGCCGAAGCCCGAGCGCAGGTCCGTGGCGGCCGATCCGAGCAGCGGCTCGACCTCGATCCCGCCGGCCACCGCGAGATACGCGCGCGCTCCATCGCCTGCGCCGATCCGCAGCGTCGAGCCTTCGCGTGCCTCGTGGGCCACGAACGACGCAATCGCCAGCCCATCGAGCGAGGCCTCGAAGCGTGCGCCGGCCAGTGCCACCCGCGCCCGGGTGACGAACCGGAGGGTCGGCCCCACGAGGGTCACTTCGAGGAGTGCGGCATCGTCGGCATTGCCGACCAGCCGGTTGGCGAGCCGCGCGCTCCATCCGTCGGCGGCACCGCCCACCGGCACGCCGAGATGGCGCCAGCCGGGCCGCCCGCCGGCCGCCTGCACGCTGGTCAGCGAGCCGGGCTCGACGACCTCGATCATCGCGCCGGCTCGAACCGGACCCGATCGCCGGGCAGCAGCAGGACCGGCGGGTCCCGACGCGGGTCGAACAGCGCCACGTCCGTGCGGCCGATGACGCGCCAGCCGCCAGGGAGGTCAGCCGGATAGATGCCGCTCATGCGCCCCGCGATGGCGACCGAACCTGCCGGCGTCCGCGTCCGCGGCGTGGGGAGCCGATCCACCCGGAGGGCCGGCGGCAGGTCGCCCAGGTAGGCGAATCCCGGCGCGAAGCCACAGAACAGGACGCGGAGCTCGGTGCCTGTGTGCAGCGCCACCACGTCGTCCGGCGTCTGCCCGGAGAGCGATGCGACCTCCTCCAGATCCGCTCCGTCGTAGACGACGCGGATCGTGTGCAGCCGGCCGGGTGGTGGCACCGATTCCAGCGTCGCGATGCGTTTCCTGAGCGCCGGGGCGAGCGCCCCCGGCCTGGCGCCGAGCGGTGCCACCTCCACCAGGACCGACGCCAATCCAGGGACCGCCTCGACCACGCCGCGGAGCGGGTGCGTGCGCAGCGAGGCTGCGAGCGACTGCGCCCGATCCGGCGAGCCGAGCTCGACGAGCAGCGCCGCCTCGCCGAATGGCCGGATCACCGGGCTGCGGGCGCGCTCACCGTGACGCCGGCCGCCTCCAGGGCGCGCCTGACGGCCGCGGCGATCTGCACCGCGCCCGGCGTGTCGCCGTGGCAGCAGATGCTCTCCGCCAGCAGGGCGACGCGGCTGCCGTCGGATGCCTCGGCGCCGTCCCCCGTCGCGATCGACACGGCCTGTGCGGCGGCGGCGTCCGCGTCGGTCAGCAGCGAGCCACGCTCGCCGCGCGGTTGGAGCGAGCCATCCGCGAGGTAGCGCCGGTCGGCGAATGCCTCTGGGACGAATCGGATTCCCACGTCGCTCGCGGCCGAGGCCATCGGCTCCGAGGAGGCGAGGCCGAACAGCGCCAGCTCGCGGCTGAAGCGTGCCGTGGCCCGGGCGATCGCCGCCGCCAGCGCCGGATCCCCGGCCGCCTGGTTGTAGAGGGCGCCGTGCGGCTTGACGTGCTGCATCTCGAGGCCGGATGCGCGGCAGAAGGCCTCCAGCGCTCCGATCTGATAGCGCACCAGCGCCTCGACCTCGTCAGGCTCGAAGGGGAGCGGCCGCCGCCCGAAGCCCAGCAGGTCCGGGTAGCCGGGCTGCGCGCCGACCGCCACGCCGGCCCTGCGGCAGAGGGCCACGGTCGCCTCCATGACCCGGAAGTCGCCGGCGTGGAAGCCGCACGCCACGTTCGCGCTCGTCAGGTGCTTCACCAGCGCCTCGTCGTCGCCCAGTGTCCAGCGCCCGAAGCTCTCACCCAGGTCGGCGTTCAGGTCCATGGATGGTCATCGTACGCGCGGCGCCGCTTGCAACGGGCGCTACGATCCGCTCATGACCGCTACCGAGCCGCAGCCGCCTCCCCAGACGCAGTCCTCCACGGCGCCGCCCGAGCGGAGCGCGGACGGTCCGGGCATGTCGACGGTGGCCGTCGGCCTCGTCCTGGTGCTCATCGGCGCCGCCCTGTTTGCCGGCCAGCTGCTCAACGTCGGGATCGACGACATCGGCTGGCCCTTCTTCGTGATCGCCGCAGGCGTCGCCGTGCTCGTGATCGGACTCGTGGTGGCCGGCGAGCAGGGCATGGTCATCGGCGGCACGGTCGCCACGACGGTCGGCCTGGTGCTGCTCTACCAGAACAGCACCGGCCGCTGGGAGACCTGGGCCTACGCCTGGGCGCTCGTCGGCCCGGCGGCGAGTGGCCTCGGCCTGGTGCTGTGGGGCGCCCGCACCGGGAGAGGCAGCGACATCCGCAACGGGACCTGGGGCGTGCTCGGCGGGCTGGCAATCTTCGCCATCGGCTTCCTGTTCTTCGAGGGCGTGATCGGGATCGGCGGCGATCGACTGAGCCTGCCGGAGTGGCTGCTCCCGGTTGCGGTGATCGCGATCGGGGCAGTCGTGCTCGGGCGCGGCCTGCTCCAGCGTCGCGAGGCCTAGGTTCGCCTCGAGGTAGTGCCGGGCTGACGCCCGCGGACCGCGCGAGCCAGCTCTGATCCGCAGGCACGGATGCGCCCCCGAGCAATCCACGCCTGTCCACCGGCGGAGCCGTATCCTTGTGGGTGACATGCCCTCCAACGACCCGATCGATGCGTTGAACCTGCTCAACGCCGGCTACGTCGCCGACATCTACGAGCAGTACCGCGCCGACCCGACGAGCGTCGACGCGGGATGGCGCAGCCTCTTCGACTCGGGGACGGCCGGCTTCGAGCCGGTGAGCGCGCCGGCGGGGCCGACGAATGGAAGCCGCGAGGCCGATGCGGCTGCTGCGCCGGAGAAGGCGTCACCCCCGGCGGCGCCGGTTCCCGCGGGGGCAACGCCGATCAGGGGCCCGGCCGCGCGGCTGGCCCAGAACATGGTGGCCAGCCTCGGCGTGCCGACGGCAACGAGCTTCCGGGACGTCGACGTCGCGACGATGGAGACGCGTCGGAAGGAGCTGAACGAGCAGATCGCCCCGCGCAAGGTGAGCTTCACGCACCTTATCGGCTGGGCGATCGTACGCAGCAGCATCGAGCAGCGCTCGATGACCCACTACTACGCCGAGACGGACGGGCAGGCGTTCCGCGTGGATCCCGGGAGCATCAACCTGGGGCTCGCCGTGGACGTCGAGCGCAGGGATGGCTCCCGCTTCCTGGTCGTGCCGGTCATCAGGGGGGCGGACGAGATGGACTTCCGCGCCTTTCACGCTAGCTACGAGGAGGTGGTCGAGAGGGCGCGCACGAACAAGCTCTCACCGGACGACTTCATCGGTGCCACGATCACGCTCACCAACCCGGGAACGCTGGGAACCACCGCCAGCGTCCCGCGGCTGATGCCGAGCCAGGGCACGATCGTGGCGACCGGCACGATCCGCGACGTGGGGGGGGCTCGACGCATGACGATCACGTCGACCTATGACCACCGGATCATCCAGGGTGCCGAGTCCGGCGCGTTCCTGCGACGCATCGACGGCCTGCTCTCCGGCGCGGACGGCTTCTATTCGGCCGCATTCGTGGCCGTGGGCGCCCGCGCCGCCGACGTGACGACCGACGAGCGCATGCCGTCGCCGGCCGAGGCCGCGGGAGCGCCGGCCGTCGAGACCGCCGTCGCGACGCCCGCCGGCGACGCCCACGAGCTAGTCAAGGCTGTCGCGGCCGGCATGGCGCTGGTCAAGGCGTATCGCCACTTCGGACACATGGCGGCGCGGCTCGATCCGCTCGGTGCGGAGCCCCGAGGCGACCCTGCTCTGGACCCGGCGCCGCTGGGCCTGACGCCGGAGAACATGCGCAGCGTGCAGGCCGAGCTGATGCGCATCTACGTGCCGGGCGAGACGCTGGCAGATGCGCTCCCCCACCTCCAGGAGACGTACAGCGGGACGATCGCATACGAGGTCGAGCACATCGGCAGCCACGAGGAGCGCGTCTGGCTGCGGCGCGTGATCGAGTCCGGCGAGCACCGGCGGCCGATGGAGGCCGAGGACCAGGTGGCCCTGCTGGAGCGGCTGATCAGCGTCGAGACGCTCGAGCGATTCCTCCACAAGGCGTACCTGGGTCAGAAGCGCTTCAGCATCGAGGGCCTCGACGCCATGGTCCCGATGCTCGACGTGATCATCGGCGACGCGGCCGACCAGGGCGCGCGGAAGGTGATGATCGGCATGGCGCACCGCGGCAGGCTCAACGTGCTGGCCCACGTCGTCGGCGTGAGCTACGAGGCGATCCTGGCCGAGTTCGAGGCGGGACGATCGGGCGGCGACGCGGCGCCCACGGCGCCCAAGGGCGGCCTCGACGACGTGAAGTACCACCTCGGCGCGGAGGGCGGATACCTGACGGCCGACGACGAGGAGGTGCGCGTCGTCCTCTCCCCGAACCCGAGCCACCTTGAGGCGGTCGACCCTGTGATCGAAGGCAGGACGCGCGCGGAGCAGACCGATCGCTCCGGCGCGGTGGCATCGGTCAACCCCGCGTCCACGCTGCCGGTGCTCATCCACGGCGACGCCGCCTTCGCCGCCCAGGGTGTGGTGGCCGAGACGCTCAACCTGGCTCGCCTCGACGGCTATGCCACCGGCGGCACGGTGCACCTCATCGCCAACAACCAGGTCGGCTTCACGACCGGCCCGCGCGAGGGCCGCTCGACCGACTACTCATCGGACCTGGCGAAGGGATTCGACACGCCGATCATCCATGTCAACGCCGACGATGCCGAGGCCTGCCTGGCGGCCGCGCGGCTGGCCATGATGTATCGCGAGCGCTTCGGGCACGACGTCGTGATCGACCTGGTCGGATATCGGCGCTATGGCCACAACGAGGGCGACGAGCCGGCCTACTCGCAGCCCGACATGTACGCCCGCATCGCCGAGCACGCGACGGTGCGCGAGCGATACCAGGCTCAGCTCGTCGCGGCAGGCACGATCACCGCCGAAGAGGCGAAGGCGAAGGTCAAGGAGGCCCAGGCCGACCTGGCGGAGCGCCAGCGATCCGTGCGCACCGGCGCCGAGGAGAGCGGCGAGGGCGAGCTCGACCGCGGCTCGGAGGCCATTCCGCAGGAGGCCACGGCCGAGCCGCGGACGGCGGTGCCGCTGGATCGGCTGCGCGAGCTGAACGGCGCCCTCTCCGCCGTGCCGGATAGCTTCACCATCCATCCCAAGCTCGCAAAGCCGCTCGAGCGCCGTGGAACGGCGCTCGACAGCGACGACCCGGCTGTCGACTGGGGCCACGCGGAGCTGCTGGCATTCGCCTCGTTGCTCACCGAGGGGACGCCGATCCGGCTCACGGGCCAGGACACCGTGCGCGGTACGTTCAGCCAGCGCCACGCTGGCCTGTGGGATGCGCGCACCGCGGAGCGGCACGTCCCGCTCCAGCACCTGCCGGGCCAGCAGGCATCGTTCGAGCTCCACAACTCGCCGCTGTCGGAGTACGCGGCGCTTGGCTTCGAGTACGGCTACGCGGTCACCGCGCCCGATGCCCTCGTCCTGTGGGAGGCGCAGTACGGCGACTTCGTGAACGGGGCGGAGATCATCCTCGACCAGTTCCTCGTCTCCGGCCTGGCGAAGTGGCGCCTCACCTCGCGGCTCACGCTGCTCCTGCCACACGGCTACGAGGGGTCGGGACCGGAGCACTCGTCGGCGCGCCTCGAGCGCTTCCTGGCACTCGGCGCCGAGGGCAACATCCGGGTCGTGTACCCGACCACACCGGCGCAGTACTTCCACCTGCTGCGACGCCAGGCGCGCCATGCCGATACCCGCCCGCTCGTGCTCATGACGCCGAAGTCGCTGCTGCGGCTGCCACGTGCGATGTCGCGCCCCTCCGAGCTCGCCTCCGGCGCGTTTCTCAGCGTCCTCGACGACCCGCGCTTCGCCGACGATGGAGCGGCGGCGAAGGTGCGCCGGGTCCTGGTGTGCAGTGGCAAGATCTACTACGACCTCACCGGTGCGCCGGAGTTCGAGGCGGCGGCCGACGTGGCGATCATCCGCGCCGAGCGCCTCTATCCGTTCCCCGACGGCGACCTCCAGGCGGTGCTCGATCGCTACGCGAAGATCGAGTCGTTCGCCTGGGTCCAGGAGGAGCCGCGCAACATGGGCGCGCGCAAGTTCGTGCTTCCGCGCATCCGGCACCTGGTGCCGTACAAGATCCCGCTCGGCGACATCTCGCGTCCCGAGCGCTCGCGTCCGGCCGAGGGCTACCCGGCGGCGCACCACGTCGAGCAGGCCCGCATCGTGCGCGAGGCCCTCACCGGGCGCTGATCGGCCCCACGGGTCCGGCGCATGCCAATCGGGTTGGCGCTGCGACCGCCGAACCGATGCCTCCCGGTCCGGGTGCCAGCCAGGTTGGCCAAATCACCGGCGAAGAGCAGATCGCGCAGTCAGGTTGGCCGATCGGCGACAGAGACAGCGGCGTTCGCCATCTCGTCCGTCACAGGGCCAATGAGGTTGGCGTTCCGCCCGCGTCGGAACAAGCGGACGGCTAGGCCGCCACGACCGGCGCCCGCCGGTGCTCGCGAAGATGGAAGAACAGGTCGATCAGCGTCTTCAGGCCGACCAGCAGGACGAGTGCGGCAAACGGCGTCCCGAAGAATCCCACCAGGAAGGCGCCGGCCAGAACCGTGATGTGGAGCACGAAGACCCGTCCGTAGACGCTCATCATCTGCTGTTCGGGCGACACGTGCAGGTACTCGCCGCGACTGAGGTAGTTCACGAAGAAGCTCACTCCGTGGCTCAGCGCCAGCCCCAGCGCGGACAGGCCGACGCCCTCGACCGGCAGCGGGCCGAAGTCCATCGGTCCGAGCCCCGAGGCAGCGGGTCCGACGCTCGACAGGCCGGCGAACACCGGCAGCAGGAACACGAAGATGCCGTGAACGACCCAGAACATGCCGTTGTGGAAGATGAAGAAGCCGATGATCCCGCCCCGGGCCAGCCCGGCGGCCAGGCCGGTCATGCGGATCGTCATGCGGGACCTGCCCACTCCCAGCGTCGACGGTCCCTGCGCGCGGGCGATCTTGAAGACGTTGATGGCGCCGACGATGCCCGACTCGATCCAGTAGAGCACCAGGATCAGCATAAGCGACCAGCCCCAGAAGGCGACTCCGACGAGCGGGACGAGGTTGACGGCCACGAGAAGGGCAGCGGACAGCCAGCGCATCGGAGCCGATGATACGCGGGCGCTCCCTATACTCGGCCGCGTGACCGGCCCACCCCTCCTAGAGCGATACCGAGACCTGCTCGCGCGAGACGGCGAGGCCTTTCCCATTTCGCTGGGAGAGGGCGGCACGCCGCTGATCCACGCCCGGCGGCTGGGAGCCGAGTTCGGCCTCGAGCGGCTGCACCTGAAGTTCGAGGGACCCAACCCGACCGGCTCGTTCAAGGACCGCGGCATGGTCCTCGCCGTGAACCGCGCGGTTGGCGAAGGTGCGCGGGCGGTGGTCTGCGCCTCGACCGGCAACACGTCGGCGTCGGCTGCCGCCTATTCCGCCCCGGCCGGTCTGCCCTGCCACGTCATCCTGCCGGCCGGCAAGGTCGCCCGCGGCAAGCTGGCCCAGGCCCTCGCCGCCGGCGCGCAGCTCATCATGGTCGACGGCAACTTCGACGCAGCGCTCGCCGCCGTCCGCCGCCTGGGCGAGGAGGGAGTGGCGGTGGTGGTCAATTCGATCAATCCCGATCGGCTCACCGGTCAGCAGACGGCCGCCTTCGAGGTCGTGGACGACCTCGGCGACGCGCCGGACGCCCTGGCGCTGCCGGTCGGGAACGCCGGCAACATCACCGCCTACTGGCGCGGGTTCCACCGGTATGCCGATGCCGGACGCACGCCTGGCGGCAAGCTCCCGCGCATGCTCGGCTTCCAGGCGGAGGGCGCGGCGCCGATCGTCCGCAACGAGCCGGTGGAGTCACCCGAGACGGTGGCCACCGCCATCCGCATCGGCAACCCTGCCTCCTGGGCCGGCGCCGTGGCGGCGCGGGACGAATCGGGGGGCGTGATCGAGACCGTCACCGATGACGAGATCATCGAGGTCCAACGCATGATCGTGCGACTCGAGGGTGTGTTCTGCGAGCCGGCTTCGGCGGCGGGCGTCGCCGGCGTTCGCCGCCTCGCCTCCGAGGGGCGCATCGGTCCGCATGAGGTCGTCGTCTGCGTGCTCACCGGCCACGGCCTCAAGGATCCGGACGCCGTGCAGGCCGAGGAGGGGTCGCTGACACCGATCCCCGCCGACCTTGATTCGATCCGGAAGGCGATGGGGCTCTAGCCGGGAGCCACATCCTGGCGCCCGCGCGACCGAGCGCGCGGCGTGGCGGTCACGCTCGGCGGAATGACCGGACCGTTGGCGCCGAACACGATCGTCTTGCCACTGGACGCGGCGAGATGCTGGAGCAGTCGTAACTGAAGGATCGCCGGACTCTCGTCAACGAGCCGCGCTGCGTTCGCCAGATTGCGGAGCGCAGCCGTTTCCGCGCGAGCCCGCTCCAGCATGGCGAGTCCCTGCTGTCGTGCCTCGACCACCTGCGCAAAGATCCGCTTGAGGTCGCCGGGAAACATGATGTCCTTCACGTCCGCCTCGACCAGTTCGAGGCCAACTCGCAAGGCGGCGCTCGCGGCCCGTTCGGTCACCTGCGGACCGACCTCCGCACGAGCGGCGACCACGTCCTCGATCGCCCGACTTCCCACGACTTCTCGCAGCGCGATCTGGAGAGCGATATACAGCTCGCCCGCATAGTCGGCGGCATCATTGACGGTGAGCTGAGGATCCGTGACGCGGTACCGCGCGACGAGGCTCGCCTTGAGCGTGACACCATCCGCCGAGAGGATCTCCTGTCCGGGAACCACCGCGATGGTCGGGCGCATGTCGAACCTTGTTGATCACCGATGTCGGCCGCAAGCGCCAGTAGACCCCTGGACCGAGCACGCCAATCAGGCGGCCGCTCGCGTATTCGAGGCCGCGCTCCCACTCGAAGACGGTCGCGCGCAACAGGAAGGCCTGCACCGCCACTGCCAGGATGATGAGGACAAGCAGGAGGCCGATGACGACCGGTAGCTCGAACATCCACGCTCCCGCGGGGCTGGCTTCTTACTCGATCTGTCGAGCAGATGTCACACGAGGCCGATGCCGCGCTGCAGTCTCACGATAGATGGAGCGCCTGCCCGCGCGAGCCTCACACCGCCGTGGAGCTCACGCTCACGGGCGCTCGATACATCGAGCACACCGCACACGAGAGCTGGCTCCCGTGAACTTCGGTCGATCTATCGAGCCGAGCGGAGGCGTGGACCAACGTCATCTGGCCACTGCCATCAGGCGACGCAGCAGGCGTCCACGATCGCGGCGGCGAACTCCTCTGGCGTGGCGCTCTTGCTGACGTAGGTCGTGCCGGCCGCGCCGAGCTGGGCGTGGCCGGTGGTGTCGCCCCAGCCGGTCATCACGATTCGCATCGATGGCCATGCGCGCGACAGGCCGGCGATCAGCGCGATGCCGGCCTCGACGTCCGGCAGGCGCGGGTCGACGAGCACGACGTCGGGACGGGCATGCTCGACGAGCTCGAGAGCGGCCCGCACGTCGCCGGCGCCACCGATGACGGCGACCTCCCCGGTGACGCCGAGCAGGTCGGCGAGGCTCTGCATGACGCGGCGATCCGCATCGACGACGACGACCCTCGGGGCAGAGGGTGATGTGGGACGCGGACCGAGCTGCATGTAAAGGAGAGTAGCGCCCTAAAGGTTCGGCGCCCATTGGGCGCTCGACCGATGCGCGCCTACGTCATTCGGCCGCTGCCTCGTCGCTCCCCGGCACGCCTGCCTCGATGAGCGTTCCCTCGCCGGGGCGGCTCTCGACCCGCAGCTCTCCGCCGACGAGGTCGACCCGCTGCCGCATCCCGATGAGCCCGAGATGACCGCGCGGCACCTCGTCGGGTGCGAAGCCGACGCCATCGTCGCTGACGCTGAGCCGCACCCGGTCCCCGTCCCGGAAGATGCGGAGCGTGACGTTCGAGGCGTTCGCGTGCTTGACCACGTTGTGCAGGGCCTCCTGTCCGATCCGGTACAGGGCCTCCTCCGCGGCAAGCGGCAGCCGCTCGACGGGCGCCGCGTCGACGACGATCGTCAGCCCGGTTCGACGCTGGACGGCGGTGGCGTGCGTGCGCAGCGCCTGCACCAGGCCGTCCGACTCGAGCGAGGATGGACGCAGCTCGAAGATCAGGGTGCGCATCTCCGCCAGCGCGTCCCTCTGCAGCTCGCGCAGCTCGGCGACCTTATCCTTCGCCGCACCGGGGTCGGTCTCAAGCAGGATCTCCATGGTCCGCAGCGTGAGGCCCATGCTGAAGAGGGCCTGCGTGACAGAGTCGTGCAGCTCGCGCGCCAGGTGCGCGCGCTCCTGGCTGGCCGCCAGCTCGGCGGCCTGGTCGCGCAGGTCGCCCTCGAGCCGCTCGCGCTCGCTGATGTCACGCACCGACCCGTGCGCGCCGCCGAATCGGCCGTCGACGATCGTGCCGGTCATCGCCACCTCGGTCTTGCTGAGGCGGCCATCGGGCAGCGGCAGGTCGAGGCGCACGCGCTGCTCCCGATCAGGGTGCTTCCTGAGCAGCTCCCACGCGGCGGCTGCCGCGGCGAGCGTCTCCTCGCCGGCGAGCGTGGCAAATGGCTTGCCCATCAGCTGTTCCTGCTTCCACCCGGTCCGTGACTCCAGCGAGTCGCTCAGGTAGGTGAAGTTGCCCTCGGCGTCGATGCTCCACACGATGTCGGGCGAGTTGTCGACGAGATGGCGGTAGCGGCGCTCGGACTCCTCGACCTCCGCGTACAGCCGGGCATTCGTCAGGGCAATCGCAGCCTGGTCGGCCAGAAGCTTGAGCAGCTCTGCGTCCCCGGCGTTGAACGCGTTCGTCGTCGTCGACTGGACGGTGATCGTGCCGATCAGGCGATCCGGCCCGAGGAGGGGCGCGGCCATCATCGAATGGATATCCTGCGCCTCGATGCGCGCGTCGCCCTCGTCGTGGGGAAATGCCGAGTCTCCCAGGTAATCGCCGGTCCACCGCACGCGACGCTCCGCCGCGGCCATGCCGGCAATGCCCGATCCGAGTGGCACCACCACGTCGTCCGGCGACGGCGGGAGCGGCGCGGCCGCGATGGGTCGATCGAGGTGCTCGCCGCCGTCGGCCACGAGGTTCACCTGGGCGCGGTCGGCGCGGAGGAGGCGCGCCGCATCGGCCACGGCGCGCTGGATGACCGTCAGCGGGTCGTGCAGCGACGCGATCTGAGCCGCGATCTCCGCAAGGCTGCGCTGGGCATCGGCCCGCTCGCGAAGCTCCTCGTACAGGCGAGCATTCGTGATGCCCACGGCCGCCTGGGCGGCGAAGAGCTGCACGAGCTCGAAATCGGCATCGGTGAAGGCGACCTCGGTGCCGCCGTTGCGGCCCACGTTCATTGCACCGATCACCCTGTCGCCACTGATGAGCGGGACGATGATGATCGCCTCCTCCTCGGCCGGCGTCCCCGGGATCTGGATCAGGCGATCGTCGTTCAGGGCGTCGTTGAGGAGCACCGGCTCGCGGTGCTCCACGCACCACCACATCAGTCCCTGGCCGCGCGGGATCGGGAAGTTGAGGACGGCCTCCGCGTTTCGGTCGCGAGCGAGCACGGGCCTGAGAATCCCCTCGTCCTCCTCGACGCGGTAGACGCCGACGTTGTCGTACCACACGACGCTCTTCAGCCCATCCGCGATGAGCTCGAGCACCGACGCCGGATCGAGGGTCGACAGGAGCCGCTGGTTGATCTGGAGCAGCCTGCGCTGCGAATCGGTCTGTCGAGCCAGGGCGGCCGACTCCTCGCCCAGCTGCTCGTACAGGCGCGCGTTGGTGACGGCGATCGCGGCCTGGCTGGCGAGGACCTCCAGCAGGTCGGCGTTCGCGGCGTCGAAGGCGTCACGCGCCTGCGAGTGGACCGTCAATGAGCCGATGGCTCCGTCCTCGCCGATGAGCGGCGCGC
Organism: Chloroflexota bacterium; assembly: GCA_013697395.1. Taxonomy (GTDB): domain Bacteria; phylum Chloroflexota; class Limnocylindria; order QHBO01; family QHBO01; genus JACDBZ01. Next base: position 27,924 of record JACCWY010000083.1, read on the forward strand.
TCATCACCGACCGGATGCCGTGCTGGCGGATGTAGCGGTCCGGCGCCTCGGCGTGGGTGAAGGCCGGATCGGCCAGGTAGTCGGGAGTGCGTACGACGCGGCGCTCGATCACCGCCCGACCCGAGACGCCCTCGTTGAGCTCGACGGGATCGGTCCGCTCGTCGCGTTCGATGGGCAGGTCGATGGCCGAGTGGCCGAAGGCCCAGTGCAGCCCGCCCGTCGCCGCCACGAGCTCGATACGCCCTCCGTCTGCGTCGAGCAGACGGACTGCCTCGTCGAGCGTTCGCTGCAGGACGTCACCCGGATCGCGGATGGCGGTGATGCGCGCGGCGATCTCGCCCAGCGAGCGCTGTGCCTCGACGCGTCGTTCGAGCTCCTCGTACAGCCGGGCGTTGCCGAGCACGATCGCCGCATGGCTGGCGAGTGCGCCGAGCAGCTGCGCGTCGTCCTCGTCGAAGGCGTCGGGGCGGCTCGAGTAGGCGCTGATCGCGCCGAGCGGCTCCGAGTCGGCAATGAGCGGCGCGCTCATCTGGGAGTGGTACCCGTAGCGCCGAATCCATTCGTCGGCCCGGCCGGTGTGCGCGAACGACGTGTCCGACAGGTAGTCGCCCGTCCACTCCACCGAGCCGCTCGCGACCGCCCTGCCGGCGATGCCCTGGCCGATGCTGACCGTGGTGTCGTCGATCGGCGGCGCGTCGGGCTCTGCGCCGAGCGCCTCGCGATAGTCTGCGAGCTCACGCGTGCCGCTGCGGACCTGGTGGATCACGACGTGCTCGGCGTCGAGCAGCCGCTTCGCCTCGGCCACGGCACGGCTCAGGACCGCGGATGGGTCACGGATCGAGGTGATCGAGGCCGCGATCTCGCCGAGAGTTCGCTGCGCCTCGACGCGGTGGGCGAGCTTTTCGGCGGTCACGTCGGCCTCCGCGTTCAGGCGAGCGTTCGTCAGCACGATGGCCGCCTGGTCCGCCAGCAGGCCGAGCAACTCGCCGTCGTCGCCGTTGAAGGCGGCCGGCGTCTCGGCGTAGACGCCGATCGCCCCGATCGCCCCGTCCGCGCTGATCAGCGGTGAAGCGATGACGCTCCGGATGCCGAGCCGCCGGACGACCTCGTCCGACGAGGTGTCGTGCCCGAAGGAGTCATCCGCCACGTAGTCGTCGGTCCAGGTCGCGCGCCCCTGCCTGATGGCACGGCCCGAGATCCCGTGCTCAGCGCTCGTCCGGTCCTCTGCCGTGAACGGCGTCAGGCGGCCCCGGACCAGCGAGTGGCCGTCGCCCCAGCGCACGACGCCTTCGGCATCCGCTGCCACCATCCCGATCTGGCCGCCATCCCCCTTGAGGAGCCGCACGGCTTCGACCAGGGTCTGTCGCAGCACCTCGGCGGGGTCGCGCAGCGAGGTGAGCTGCGCCGCCATGGCGGCCAGGGTCCGCTGCGCATCCACGCGGTGCGCCAGCTCGCCTGCCTGCTCGCGCAGGCTCTCTTCGAGCCGCGTGACTTCGGTGATGTCGCGATTCGTGCCGTGCGCGCCGACGAGCGTGCCGTCCGCGTCCACGATCCCGGTGCCGCGGATCTCGACCGGCATCGTCGTGCCGTCCTTGCGCGGCTCCAGGATGCGCAGCCGATACACCGCCTCGGGGTGCTCGCGGATCTGCTCCATCGTCTTCGCCACCAGCTCCATCGACTCCGGGGCCGTTGCCACGGACACGTGCTGGCCGATGAGCTCGTCCGGTCGGAAGCCGGTCAGCCGCTCGACACTGTCGCTGATGAACGTGAATCGCATGTCGGCGTCGATCGACCACATGATGTCGACGGATTCGTCGACGAGGAAGCGGTACTTCTCGCGCGAGCGCTCGAGCTCATCGGTCAGCCGCGCATTCGAGATGGCGATGGCGCCCTGGTCCGCGAGTCCCTGCAGCAGGGCGAGCTCGTCCGCGCTGAACAGGTGCACCGTCTCGAACGAGACCGCCAGGGTGCCGATCACCTCGCCGCCCGGCGCTCGGAGGGGGGCGGCCGCCATGCCGCGCAGCGCCAGCCGCTCCGCAACCGCCTGGTCGTCCGCGGCGTGCGGGATGCGCGGGTCGACCATGTAGTCCTCGGTGGCGATCACCTCGCCCCGCCCGGCTGCAAGGCCGTTGATGCCGCCGTCGATCGGGAATTCGAGCTGTGCCAGCCACTCCTCCGTCCAGGCGGCATTGCCTCCGACCACGACGGTGGGGCGCAGGTTCTGGCCATCCGGCAGCGCGAGCGTCAGGTGCGCGCCATCGGAGCCGATGAGCCTGCGCGCGGCCTCGACCACCGACTGGAGGATCTCCTCGGACTCACGGATGACCGCGATCCGCGCGCTGATCTCGCCCAGCGTGCGCTGCGCCTCGACCCGGCGGGCGAGCTCCTCCCGGGACCGCGCCAGCTCCTCGATCAGCCGCTGGTTGGCGATCGCTCCCGCGGCGTGGTCGGCCAGCGCGCGGAGCAGCGCGACCTCGGCATCACCGAAGTCGTCGATCCGTGACGAATAGGCGCCGAGCGCCCCGAGAACCTCGTCCTCGGCGACGAGCGGCGCGGCCGCCATGGATCGCATGCCCGCGGTCAGGGCGATCCGATCTGCAACCTCTGAGTGACGAAAGCGCCGGTCCTTGCGGTAGTCGCCCGTGACGACGACCTTGCGACTGGCGATGGCGTGCCCGAAGACGCCGACGCCGACCGGCAGCGACAGGTCGCGGATCAGCTGGCGCGCCTCGGGGTCGCGAATGCCCGCGTCGACCGCGAATCGAAGCCGATCCTCGTCCGGGTCGACCAGGTACACCATTGCGC
>JACCWY010000100.1 GCA_013697395.1 Chloroflexota bacterium
ATCCGGAGGTTGGTCAGGGTCACCTTGCCGATCCAGTCGGGCAGCTTCGGGTGGAGCAGCTCCAGCTCGCCGGCCGCCGCGTGTGGCCGAAGCCCGAGGAGCGTCTCGAGGAACAGGAACGACGCACCGGCTGCCCACGCCTGCGGCGAGCAGGCGACCGGGTACAGGGTCGGCGCCTCCCCGTCCCGCCGCGTGAAGCCGCAGAACAGCTCCGGCAGGCGCATCAGGTCGAAGTGCCGGCTCGCCTCGAACAGGCCGGTCAGGATCCGGGCCGCATGATCGTGGTGCCCGTAGCGACCGAGACCCATCGCCACCATGGCGCTGTCGTGCGGCCAGATGGATCCGTTGTGGTAGGACATCGGGTTGTAGCGCCGCTCGCCCGCGGCGACGGTTCGCACTCCCCAGCCCGAGAACGACGCCTCGTCCATCAGCGTCTCGGCCACTCGCGCCGCCCGCTCCGGCGAGGCGATGCCGCTGGCCAGGCAATGGCCAGCGTTCGAGGTCCGCACCCGGGTCGGCCGCTTGTGGCCGTCCAGCGCCAGCGCGTAGGTCCCGAGGTCCTCGAGCCAGAATGCGTCCTCGAAGCGCTGCCGGAGGGCGGCGGCCTGGGCGCGGAGCTCCGCGGCCCGCTCCGGCTGCTCGAGCGCGTCGGCCAGCTCGGCGGCACCGGAGCGCGCGGCATAGGCGTACGCCTGGATCTCGCTCATCGCGATCGGCCCGTCGGCCAGCGAGCCATCGGCGTGGAAGATCGAGTCGTGGGAGTCCTTCCAGCCCTGGTGGATGAGCCCGCTCGGCGTGCGACGCTCGTACTCCAGCAGGCCGTCGCCGTCGGGGTCACCGGGGCCGTCCATCCACGCCAGCGCACGCTCTACGTTCGGCCAGATCCTTTGCACGAACGCAAGGTCGCCGGTGTGGCGGTAGTAGTCCGCCGCGAGGGCGACGAAGAGCGGCGTCGAGTCGTGGCTGCCGTAGTACCGCGCGAACGGGATCTCCCCGGTGCCGGCCATCTCGCCGCGTCGCATCTCGTGCAGGATCTTGCCGGGCTGCGCGTCGTTGGCCGAATCCTCCGCGACGGCCTGCTCGGCCGACAGGTAGGACAGCACGCCCTTCGTGAGCTCCGGCATCACCCAGAGCGTCTGGCGCGCCACGATCAGCGCATCGCGGCCGAAGACGGTGGAGAACCACGGGACGCCGGCGTAGGGGTACGGCCCGTGCTCGGTCTGGGTGGTCATCATCACCAGGTCGGCCATCGAGCGACCGAGCCACTCGTTGCACAGCTCGTTCGAGCTGCTGAATCGCGCGTCGGATTCGTTCGCGTCGCGTCGCAGCTTCCTGGCCCGTCGGAGGGCGGGCTCGAAGCCGACCGATCGCGTTTTGCGTCGCTCGTTGTCGCAGGCCACGCTCAGGTCCAGGCTGGTGGCTCGTCCGGGCTGGAGCCGCATGTCGAAGGCGGCGCTCGTTTCCGTCAGCTCGGTCGGCGCGGGCGAGAAGCTGATGCGCGTCCTGCGACGCACGCCGTCGAGCCCGTCGTAATCGAGGCTGACGCGGTCTGGCTCCACGCGCGGCGGCAGCCGCTGGCCGTGCTCGCGCCGCCGCATTCCGCGAACTTCGAAGATGTCGGCGAAGTCGGCGCCGAACGTCACGACCAGCTGGAGCCTCGTGGAGGCGAGCCCGAAGGTGCGGACGGTGATCCGCTCGTAGCAGACGCCGTCCCACAACACCTTGGAGCGCGCGATGTGCACGGTCCCGTGGCCGAGCGGCTTACCGCCCAGGATCATGTCGGGGTTGGTCAGGTCGATCGAGAGTCGCGAGTTGTCGCGCTTGGCGGTCGAGCCCAGCAGCAGCGGTCGCTCCTCGCCGATGCGCAGCAACAGGCTCGACAGGTGGCGCGTGCCATCGTGGTAGACCCCCTCCTCCCCCAGTCCCACGGGCTTGATGTCGCCGTAGCGGTCGAAGAGGGCGAAGGAATCCTGGTGCTTGAGCACCTGGTTCTGATCGTCGGCCAGCGACGAGCTGGCAAGGACGTAATACCGGTTCCCGATCTCGACGATGTCCGCCACGCGCCCCAGCTCAGGCAGGCCGGAGTCAGTGCTCCGATCGGCTGGTGCGGCATCGGTCATGGGCCTCGGCTCTCCACCGGTTGCTGGATGTGCAACGAGTCTCCCACGTCGGCGGCATCCACCGAGAACGAACTGCGCCGGCTCGCTCCCTCGCCCGCCAGGCGCTCGTAGACCGCGACGTAGTCCCGCGCCATACGCTCGACCGTGAATCGCTCCTCGAAGCTGGCGCGGCAGCCCTCGCGGCTGATCTCGTGCAGGCGCATCACCGCGTCGACGGACTCGTCGATGGTCTCGACGATGTACCCGCTCACCCCGTCGGCGATGACCTCCGGGACCGATCCGGACCGATACGCGATCACCGGCGTACCGCAGGCCATCGCCTCGATCATGACCAGCCCGAATGGCTCGGACCAATCGATCGGAAACAGGAGGGCGGCGGCATGTCCGAGGAAGTCCCCCTTGTCGGCGGGACCGATCTCGCCGATGAAATCGACGTGGTCGGCCTCCAGCAACGGCTCGATGTGCTCCTCGAAATAGTCCCGATCCGCCTCGTCGACCTTGGCCGCGATCTTGAGCGGGATGCCCGCCCGGCGCGCGACCTCGATCGCGCGATCTGCCCGCTTCTCGGGCGACATACGGCCGAGGAACGCGAGGTACTGGCCCGGCTCGTAGCGCGGCGTCAGCTCGTCGGCGGGCATCCCGTGATGGATCGTCCCGACCCAGTTGACGTCCGGCAGCGGGGCGCGCTGGTCGTTGGAGATCGAGATCAGCGGCGCGTCCGTGAACTCGGCGTACAGCGGCTGGATGTCCGGCAGGTCGAGGCGCCCGTGGAGCGTCGTGAGGTACGGCACGCCCAGCCGCCGTGACAGCGGGAAATGAAAGTAGTCGAGGTGCCAGTGGATGATGTCGAACTGGTCGGCCATCCCGGCCACGCGCTCGACTTCGAGCGTTCCGTGTGCGATGGGGTCGACGACCGTTTCGTCGAGCCGCAGGGCCCGCGGCGCACCGGCGATCAGCCGGGCCGAGGTGCGTGAGTCGCCGCTGGCGAACAGCGTCACCTCGTGTCCCTGCCGGACAAGCTCCTCTGTCAGGTAGGAGACCACGCGTTCGGTGCCCCCATAGGCGGAGGGCGGCACGCTCTCGATGAGCGGCGCCACCTGAGCGATGCGCATCAGGAGTCCTCGGTCATGTGTGCTGGATGGCCTCCACGATCTCGCACGCGCCATGCCAGCCGTTCACGATTCACCCGCTTCGCCTGCCTCCAGCCGGCGGCGCAGCTCCTCGTTCACCAGGCGCGCGTCGGCACGCCCCGCCATGCGCTTCATGACCTGCCCGACCAGGAAGCCGAGCAGCTGCGATTTCCCGGCGCGATACTCGTCGACCTGCCCGGGAAAGGCTGCCAGCACGGCATCGATCGCCGAGCCGATGGCGCCGCTGTCCGAGACCTGGCCGAGGCCCTCTCGCAGGATCACCGCCCTGGGCGACTCCCCGCTCTCGAACACCGTCGCCAGCACCGACTTGGCGTTCGTGCTCGAGATCCGGCCCGCCTCCACCTCGCCGATGAGCTCGGCCAGGCCCTCGGGTCGCAGGGCGACCCCGTCGGCGTGCAGGCCGTCCGCGGCGTGCTGGTTGAGGAGACGGCTGAACTCGCCGGTCATCCAGTTGGCTGCCCCCTTCGGTGCGATCCCCGCCTCCACGACGGCGTCGAAGTACGCGGCCAGCGTGGCGTTCGCCGTCAGCACCCCGGCGTCGTACGCGGACAGGCCGAGCTGAGCGGTGTAGCGCTCACGGCGCCCGGCGGGCAGCTCCGGAAGGCCGGCCCGCACCTGTGCGACCCATGCCTCGGACGGGCGGAGCGGCGGCAGATCGGGCTCGGGGAAGTAGCGGTAGTCGTTCGCCTCCTCCTTGCTGCGCTGGACGATGGTGCGGCCGCGCTCCTCGTCCCAGCCGCGCGTCTCCTGGGCGAGCGTGTCCCCGCGATCGAGCGCCTCCGCGTGCCGCGCCACCTCGTAGGTGAGCGCTCGCTCGAGCGATCGGAAGCTGTTCAGGTTCTTGACCTCGACCTTGGTGCCGAGACCCGTCGAGCCCGCCGGTCGAAGGCTGACGTTGCCCTCGATCCGCATGCTCCCCGCCTCCATGTCGGCGTTGCTGGCGCCGATCGCGCGCAGCAGCTCGCGCAGCGTCTCGCCGTACGCCCGCGCCTGGGCCGGAGAGCGCAGGTCCGGCTCCGTCACGATCTCCATCAGCGGCACGCCGGCCCGGTTGAAGTCGACGACGCTGAACCCGCGGCCGGCGTGCTGGAGGCGGGCCGTGTCCTCCTCGAGGTGCGCCCGCGTGATGCGGATCGTCACCTCCGCGCCCTCCGACGGCACGACCACCGCGAGGCGGCCGTTGCTGGTCAGCGGCAGCGCGTACTGGCTGATCTGGTAGCCCTTCGGCAGGTCCGGGTAGAAGTAGTTCTTGCGCTCGAATCGGACCGCGTCGGTCTCGACGCGGCATTCCAGCGCCAGGCCTGTCAACAGCACCAGCTCGACCGCACGACGGTTGATGACCGGCAACGTGCCCGGCATGCCCAGGCAGATCGGGCAGACGCGCGAGTTCGGCTCGTCGGCGACGCCCTCGGCCGGGGCGGTCGGGCACGGGCAGAACATCTTGGACTGGGTCCTCAGCTGAGCGTGGACCTCGATCCCGATGACCGTCTCGTACTCGACGCGCGTGCCGACTGCCATGCCCGCGATTGTACCGATGCGCGGGCGCTATCCTGCGCAGCATGAAGATCGGCCAGTGGGACAACCTGGGGCGAGCGCGTGCCCTCCTGCAGAAGCAGCTCGGCCAGCTCGGGACCGACGAATACGCCTCGCACGTGACCGTGAACTCGGACAACGGCCGCCTGCGCGTGCTGGTGGCATGCGACGTGGGCGTGCTCGACTACTCGTACTCGCCGGTGGGGCCCGATCCCGAGGGGCAGTGGATCCTGCGAGGCCAGGCAACCCGATGGGGGTCGGTTCGCGGGCTGCGCCTCGTCACCGACGCCCAGCTCGACGGGGACGTCGAGACGTCGCGCTCGGTGTGGCGATTCGTGGCCGAGGAGCCACGAATCGAGCTGTCGGCCAGCAGCGACGACGGAGACATGGCGATCGAGGCGGCCCTCGCCTTTGCTCGAGCCTGCATGCAGCACGCCGGCTGACTCAGTACTCGTAGTCCTCGGTCGGAGACGGCATCGGCGTCGCGCTGGCCTCGTCGGCGCCCGGAGGCACGCTCGACTCGACGCCCGGGGAGGACGACTCGTCGTCGGCGCCGGCGTCGGGTGGGGCACAGCCGGCCAGGGTCAGGAACGCCGCAAGGAGCAGGGGGCCCGCCAATCGGTGCTTCATGCCCATGACACGGGGCAGGGTTACTCGGGGATGACGATGCCGGAGAGGTCCTCCTCCGGTTCGGGCCAGTGCGGGTCCATCGATCTCGCCGTCTCGGCCAGGATCTCCGCAGCGGCGAGGTCGCGGTACCACTTGGCATCGGCCGGGACGACGAACCACGGCGCGGCCGCCGTTGAGCACCGCGTCAGCGCATCGGTGTAGGCGGCCTGGAAGTCGTCCCACCTGGAGCGGGTCTCGAGGTCGCCGGAGCTCCACTTCCAGTGCTTGTCGGGATTCTCGAGGCGCTTCTGGAACCGCCGCCGCTGCTCGTCGCGGCTGATGTGCAGGTACAGCTTCACGATCCGCGTGCCGGTCGCGGCAAGGTGCGCCTCGAACGCGTTGATCTGGTCGTAGCGCTCACGCCACACCGGCTCGGGAACCAGCTCGTTGACCCGCACCACCAGCACGTCCTCGTAGTGGGATCGGTTGAACACGGCGATCCGACCCTTGCCCGGCGTGGCGGCGTGGACGCGCCACAGGTAGTCGTGTCGCAGCTCCTCGTCGGTCGGCACCCCGAACGAGGCGACGCGGGTCCCCTGCGGGTTGAACGCGGTCACGACCTTGCGGATCAGACCGTCCTTGCCGCCCGCGTCCAGGGCCTGGAGCACGATGAGGAGCGACTGCCTGGCCTCGGCCCACAGCCGCTCCTGGAAGTCGGCCAGCTCGTCGCGGAGCTCCTTGAGCCGATCCCGCGCGGCGTCCTTGTCGCCGTCGAAGCCCGGCGTCCCGGCCGGATCGATGGCGGTCAGGTCCGGGGTGGAGCCGGGCGCCACGCGAAGCAGGTCGGCCAGGCTCACAATGATCTCCGTCCGCTGAGGTACAGGGCGCCGAAGGGAAGACGGTACGCGCCGTCCGCGGTTCGCGGCGTGGCGTTCATGAGGTCCAGCGCAAACTGCGCGCGGCGCTCCGCGCTCCAATCGGCGGAGGCGCGCCCTCGCGACCCGACGCGAAGCCATGAGCGGAACTGGTCGGCATCGGCCAGCGAGATGGCGATGGTCGGGTCGGCCGCCGTCTGGATGCCCTCCCAGCCCGCCGCCTCGGCCCAGCCGGCGAGCTCCCCCTCGGTGGGATAGTCGTCGCCCCAGGTGATGTCGTAGCGGTCGTACACGCCGTGGAGGACCACCGCGGGCACGACGGTCCCCGGACCGGGCACCGACAGCGAGATGCGGCCGCCCGGCGCGACGACGCGGCGCCACTCGGCCAGTGTTGCGACGCAATCGTCCGCGAACAGCAGCGCATGGACCGCAACGACGACCTGGATCGAGCCGTCCGCCAGGGGCAGGTCCGTGAAGTCGGCTTCGACGAACTCGACTTCGGGGACCTCGCGTCGAGCGATCTGGAGCATCCCGGCCGCGGCGTCCAGCCCGACGACGCGGCGCCCGTCGCCGGTGGCCAGGCCGGCGGCGGTGCCGGTCCCTGTGCCGATGTCGAGCACCGTCTCACCCGCCCGCAGCTCGGCGCGACGAATGACCTCGCGAGCCACCGGTCGCAGGGCCGGCGCCATGGTTGCGGCGTAGGCCTCGGCGCTGGCGGAGAACGCGGCGGCTCCCCCCGACCGCTGAAGCGTCACGCCCGGTGGCGCGCGACGAATCGCTCGATGCGGTCCATCGCCTCGACGATGTCCTCGTATGCGGCCGCGTAGCAGACGCGGACGTGGCCGGCGCCGCTCTGGCCGAATGCCGAGCCGGGCACCACCCCGACCCGCTCCTCCTCCAGCAGCTCCTCGGCGAAGCTCCCGTCGTCGAGGCCGGTCGCGTCGATCACACGCGGGAAGCAATAGAAGGCGCCCATCGGCTCGAAGCAGTCGAGGCCGATCTGGTTGAAGCGATCGGTCATGTAGCGCCGGCGGCGGTCGTACTCGTCGTGCAAGGCGACGACGTGCGGCTCGCCGGTGCGGAGCGCCTCGATGGCCGCGAACTGCGATGGCGTCGGCGCGCACATGATCCCGTACTGGTGGACCTTGGCGATCCCGGCCATGAGCTCGGCCGGCGCGGCGACGTAGCCGATCCGCCAGCCGGTCATCGCATAGCTCTTGCTGAACCCGCCGAGGAGCACGGTCCGCTCGCGCATCCCCGGCAGCGAGCTGAAGGCCGTGTGCTCGCGGTCGCCGTACACGAGGCGGTCGTAGATCTCGTCGGAGTACACGAGCAGGTCATGGTCGTCCGCGACGCGCGCAATCGCCTCGAGCTCATCGCGGTCGAGCGCCGCGCCGGTCGGGTTGTTCGGATAGCCGAGGAAGATCGCCTTCGTGCGCGGCGTGACGGCCGCCTCGATCATGGGCGCGGTGACGCGGAAGTCGGTTGCGGCCGTGGTGGCGACGGCAACCGCCATGCCGCCCGCCAGCTGGATGCACGGCGCATAGGCCACGAAGCACGGCTCGTGGTAGATCACCTCGTCGCCCGCGTTGAGCGTCGCGCGCATCGAGGCATCGACCCCCTCCGATGCGCCGACGGTGATGAGCAGCTCCGATCGGGGGTCGTAACCGACCGCGTACCGGTCCTGCAGGTTCAAGGCGATCAGCTCTCGCAGCTCGATCATGCCGCCGTTCGCGGTGTAGTGCGTCTCCCCCGCCTCGAGGCTCGCGATGGCGGCCCGGATGATCGGCTCCGGCGTCGTGAAGTCCGGCTCGCCGATGGTGAGGCTGATGACGTCCTTCATCTCGGCCAGCATGTCGAAGAACCGCCGAATGCCGGAGGGCGGCATGGCGCGCACGCGGTCGTTGAGGAAGTCGGCCGTCGGGCGGCGCGTGAGGGGCTGGCTGGTCATGCGGCGCCCAGTCTAGCCTGCCTGCCGCGTGCCCTCTGCGCCGCTCTCCGCCGTCGCCTACGCTTCCGCCAGTGGAAGCGCTGCAGCTCATCCTCCTCCTGCTTGCCGTCGTGGCGGCGATCACCGTGGTCGCCGAACGATTCGGCATCCCCTACCCGATCCTCATGGTCGTTGCCGGCCTGGGTGTCGGTCTGCTGCCCTTCCTCCCGCGCCTCGAGCTCGATCCTGAGATGGTGCTGGCGATCTTCCTGCCGCCGATCCTCTTCTCGGCGGCGTTCTATCTGTCGCCGCGGGAGCTGTGGCGCAACGTGCGACCGATCAGCCTCCTCGCCGTCGGCCTCGTCTTCACCACCACCCTGGCCGTGGCCGCGGTCATGATGCTCGTCGCCCCGGAGCTCGGCTGGCCCGTGGCCATCGCGCTCGGCGCCATCGTGTCCCCGCCCGATGCCATCGCGGCGACCGCCATCGCGCGCCGGCTCAACCTGCCGCGCCGCCTGGTGATCATCTTCGAGGGCGAGAGTCTCGTGAACGACGCGACGGCGCTGACCACCTACCGGCTGGCGGTCGCGGCCGCGGTCGCGAGCGCCAGCGCGTTCGACCTCCCTGCTGCCGCGGTGAGCTTCGTGACGGTCGCCGCTGGTGGCGCGATCGTGGGCATCGCCGTCGGCTGGGTCGCCGCCTGGCTCATGTCGCTGCTCGAGGATCCGCCGGTGGAGGTCCTCGTCAGCCTTCTCGTCCCCTTCGCGGCGTACCTGCCGGCCGAGATCCTGGGCGTTTCCGGCGTGCTTGCCACCGTGGCGGCCGGCCTGGTCGTCGGCTTTCGAACGCCCAGGATCATGGGATCCGACACGCGGCTGCTCGGGGCGTCCACGTGGAAGATGGTCATCTTCGTCGTGAACGGCCTGGCCTTCGTCCTCATCGGTCTCCAGCTGCCGACGGTCATCGCCGACGTCGAGGGCTACGAGGCCGGTGAGCTCATCGGCATGGCGGCGGCCGTGAGCCTGACGGTCATCATCGTGCGGCTCGTCTGGGTCTATCCCGCCACCTACCTGCCGCGCTGGCTCTTCCCCGGACTCGCCCGCCGCGACCCCGCGCCGCCGGCCCGCGTTCCGCTCATCCTGGGGTGGGGCGGCATGCGCGGCGCCGTCTCGCTTGCGGCCGCCCTCGCCCTGCCCCATGAGACCGCCGCGGGCGAGCCCTTCCCCGGGCGCGGCCTCCTCATCTTTCTCACCTTCAGCGTCATCCTCGTCACCCTCATCGGCCAGGGCCTGTCGCTCCCGAGGCTCATCCGAGCCGTCGGTGTCGTGGATGATGGCGCGACCGAGCACGAGGAGCTGCATGCCCGGGCGGTCGCCTCGGAGGCCGCGCTGGTCCGGTTGGAGGAGCTGCGCGCCGAGGTCCCGGGCCATCTCCCGCTCATCGATCAGCTCCGCGAGCGATACGAGCACCGAAGCGAGCACCTCGTGCACGACGATCCCGTGGACGCCCAGCCGAGCGCCGCGGACGACCTCACCCCGGAGGAGGTCGAGGAGATGGAGCACGACGAGATCCGGCGCGCGGTCATCTCGGCTGAACGCATGGCGGTCCTGGCCCTGCGCGACCGGGGTGAGATCAGCGACGACGCGCTGCGCGCCGTGGAACGGGACCTCGACCTCGACGAGCTGCGGCGGGAGGCCTGACCCGCGTCAGTCGTGATCCCCGAAGGCCCGCTCACCCGCCTCGACCCGGATCGCCAACCGGTTCTCCGGCCATGGCAGCGTGCAGGTCGCGTACGGGCTGAAGACGCATGGCGGGTTGTATGCGCGGTTGAAGTCGACCACGACCGAGCCGTCGGCTCCGGGCGCGTCGGTATACAGGAACCTTCCGCCGCCGTAGGTCTCGCGGCCGTTGGTCGCATCGGCGAAGACGAGCCACAGCTCACCGGACGGACCGCCCTCCAGGCCCTGCAGCCGGTACGTCACCCGGTCGACCTCGAACGCGACGTCACCGGGTGACACCTCCTCGTCGATCACGCCGAGCACATCCGGAACGGAGAGCGTCCGTCCCGGCGTCGGCTCGAACCGGCCGGCGATGCGCCACGCCGGGTCGACCGGCCAGTGGTCGATGCCATCGAAGTCGCGGAGCGCGGCTGACTCGGTGTCCCAGGTGCGAATAGCGGGCTTCCCGCTGCGCTCGATGGCGCACAGCCGCAGCGCACCCAGCTCGAGCATCGTGGGGTCGCCGTTCGCGTCTGTCTCCAGCCGCAGTCCGGCGGCCGGCACGCCCCCGTGGATGAACGACCCGTCGGCGACGATGCCATCGGCGTCGAGCGTCATCGTCCCGGCGTGCGGCGGGCCGGCCGGCAACACGACCTCGCTGTCCGGATCGCTGCCGACGCGGTTGATGCCCGGCCTCAACCACGACAGGCCGGCGAGGCTCAGCCAGCCGGTCTCGCGGCGCAGGGCCTCGTACCGTTGCCGCCGCCAGCCCTCCACCGCGGCGCGGTGCGCGACCGTTTCGGCGGTCATCCTGCCGGGATGAAGATGAGCGTCGGAGCCGTGCCCGGTCCGAGCCGCACGTAGGTCGCAATCCCGTCGCCGACCGGATTCGAGCGCGCGGCACGCCCGGAGGCGGAGGTCCCATCCAGCGCTGCGGCGATCGGCCCCTCTC
>JACCWY010000111.1 GCA_013697395.1 Chloroflexota bacterium
GCCGTCGAGGACGGCCAGCACCCGGCGGGTCGCCCAGCGGTCGTAGGCGTACAGGAAGCGGATCTCGTCGGCCTGCATCGGTGTTCCTCGTTGTGGGTGTCCAGTTGCCTACGCGGCGGGGCGATGGTGAGGCAGACGACACCGTTTGTCAGGCTAGTGGTCGAGTGTCTCGCCGGTGTCCGGGGCGAACTGGGCGAGCGAGGCTTCGACTGCCGCGGCGATCTCCTCGGAGCCGGCGGTGCTCGACGCCTCGATCGCCGCCGTCCAGGCCTGCACCGAGTTGCGGGAGAACTTCTGAGCTTCCGGTGAGCTCGCCGCCGCAACGGGATCGTCGGCGACCTCGCCGGCGAGGAACAAGCCCAGTCCCAGCAGAGCGCCCGTCCCATCCAGGCCCGACGTAGAGCGCGCCCGCGCCGCTGCCGGCCATCTCGATCGGGACGGCGTGCTCGAGCTCAAAGGTGGTGGCGCCTTCCCCGTCGGGGGCAGGCGCAGCTCGACCACGCTGGTCTCGCCGCCGAAGGTCGTCCTGAGCAGGCGAGGCGGCTCGCAGCGCAGGGCCCACCGACGGCGACCAGCAACCCGGACGAGGCTCGACCTTGCGCGAGATCATCGCGGCTGCCGACACCGACCACCGGTGGCGCCTCGGCGAAGTCGTCGCGGAGCCGGATGAGGACGTCGGGACGCACATCCACCCCGGCGAGCCGGAGGCGATCATCGTCCTCGAGGGAGAGCTCGAGCTCCACGGCTCACACGGCGTAACCCAGATCGGCCCGGGCGACGTCGTCTTCATCCCGCCCGACACCGAGCACGGGCTCCGAACCCCGAATGGCGGTCGCTGGTTGGCGATCTGGCCGTTGCAGCCCCGCCAGCCCGGACCTCGCTACCGATGATTCAGAGGACCACGCCCCAGTAGCTGGCAGTCGCCATGGCGACGACCGCAATCGCGAGGCCCATGAGCACGAGCCAGCCGGCCCGTCGGGATTCGCGAGCCGTTCGGGCGAGGGTTCCCTGCTCGTCCGGCGTCGGTGGCCTGGCCTCGGTCACCAGACGGCCCAGGGTTCGCTCGACAACCTTCGTGCGCGGATAGACGTAGAGGGCGCCGATCGCGAACGTGAGGATCGCTGAGACGCCGCCCACCGTGTACCCGAGCCGTGACACGTCTAACAAAACATCCGGGTCGAGGCCGTTCGAGGTGATGACCAGCAGCCAGATCCCCGCGACCACCGTGATCGCGGCCGAAGCAAGGACCACCGCGGAGAACCGCCGATGGTGGAGGAGCTGGTACGTGAACCTGGTCGCTTCCGGCCCGACCGCCATGGCCGCCGGCTGCACGAGCAGGAAGAACGTGAACACCGATCCCACCCAGAACGTGCCCGCTCCGATGTGGATCAGTCGCAGAAGGAGAATGTCCATCTCACCTCATCGGATGTTGCCGACCAGCCGACCGAGGATAGCCGTCAGCTGCCTACCAGACGACGACCGAACCAGAGGGACCAGACGGGATAGAACACGTACGTCCCGAGCCAACCCAGCCCGAACAGCCAAAGCCAGGCAGGCACGTCACTGAAATCATCGATGCCCATCAGCGCGCCCGGTACGGCCGCGATGCCGCCGATGACCATGGCAGCCGCCGTGACCCAAGCGAACAAACGCAGCCCGATCGACCAGTCCGCCGCCATCGGCGAGCGCGCCACCAGCGCCAGCCATGCGCCGATCAGCCCGAAGCCGATGGTCATCACGAACCCGGCGAGCAAGAAGCCGGTGGTGTCGGTGATCACTAGCCACGATCCCCACACCGCGACAACCGCACCAATGACGGCCACGACCCCTCCCACCGGACCACCCGCGCGCCCAATCAGCAGGAGGGCCAACACGGCGCTCAAGACACCGATGAGCCCGTTGCCCAGGTCGTTGATGCGCCCGAACGGCCCTGCGGCGATGAAGAAGATGAGCAGAGCGAAGAACGTGGCCAGTGTGGCGATGGCGAGCACGATCGCCACCCAGCCGGCCACGGAATCGCGAGGACCGATGCCTGCCATGCGCCGATCATCTCATTCGCCGTCAGGTCGAGGGCGGCCCCGGTCGAGTCACGAGAAGGATGGCGGCGCACACGATTGCGATGACCGGCCCGGACACCATCGGTGGCGGCGGCGGCTGATCAGGCTGGACCCCGGCGACGAGGTAGAAGGCCGGTACCACGGCCGCCCAGATCGGTAGGGCCCAAAGAATCCACCACGCCCACCGATCGCCGCGCCGGAACGGGATTAGCACGAGGACCGACAGCAGCACGCCCAACATGACGAGGCTCCAGCCGTTCACGCGGGCGCCGAAGTCGAACAGCCCGTAGGCATCCGCGCTCTCGGCTTCCAGCTCGGCGATCGTCCGGCCCGTCAGACCCTGAGGAATGCCGACATCGGCGGCGGCGCCGGAGACGATGTCCGTCACCCCGAAGAGGGCCAGCATCACGCTGACGGCGAGGAGTCCCCACCAGGAATGCCGGCGTAGCCATGACATTGCGCGAGCTTCCTCCGTTGGCTGGACGATCCGTTCGCCGATGCTACAGGGCGCGGCGTCGTACGCTTCGTGTAATGACAGGCAATCTGCGGGTGATTCTCGAGATCGGCAAGAAGCGCAGGGTCGTGGCCGGTGCCATGGATTGGCCCGGACTCGACCGATGGGGAACCTCGGAGGACGATGCGCTTGCCAAGCTGACCACCTACCTGCCCCGCTATGCCGGCGTCGCCGAACGGGCTGGCATGGCGAGTGAATACAAGCGGGCGGGAGATGCCGATGTGGTCGAGCGCGTTCCCGGGTCGAGCTCGACCGACTTCTGGGGCATCGCCCACATCCCGTCGGAGATCGAGCGGGATGTGCTGTCGCCGCCCGAGCTCGAGCGGCGGCTCGACCTGCTCCGGGCGTGCTGGACGTACTTCGACGACACCGCGGAGCGAGCCCCAGCCGAGCTTCGTCCGGGCCCGCGCGGTGGTGGCAGGACCCGCGACGAGATCATTCGCCACGTCCACGTCAGCGAACCCGAGCAGTTGACCCGCAAGGTCGAGGTCCGCACTCCGCGCGAGGTCGTGCTCACCGCCAACGGCCGCGCGACCCATCGCGAGGCGACCCTCGACGCCATCCGCGCATACAACGCCGAGGGCAGGATCGCTGGCCGGACGTGGCCGATCCAGTTCCTTATCCGCCGCATCGCGCACCACCTCATGGACCACGCCTGGGAGATCGAGGACCGATGTGGCTGACGAGCCAGGCACGCCCAGCACCGTGCTTCCAGCCCCGGGCATCCCGCTGGACAAGCTGCCAAAGGCCGCGCGCACCGCGTGGCTCGCCCTTCGCGATGAGCTCCAGGACCTGCTGCAGGACGATCTCGTCGCCATGTGGGCATACGGCGGGACGACCGCCGTCGACGACCCGGCGCACAAGGCCGACCTCGATACGTACGTCCTCCTCGCGTGCCAGCCCGACGAGGCGACCGCTCGCGCGATCGCGGAGGCACAGGACGCGGTCGCGAGCCGCCTCGGCGTCGAGTGGGATGCGTGGTACGTGCTCGCCGAGGCCGCGCGCAGTGCCGAACCGCCGCCCCACGCGTGGCGCGAAGGGAGCCGCGACACGTCATGGGCCGTGAATCGGGCGCACTGGCTGGCCGGACGCTACGCAAACCTCCACGGCCCTGAACCCGCCGAGCTGGTGAGCGCTCCGGCCTGGGAGGAGCTGGAGAGCGAGGTCAGCAGGGAGCTCGAGCACATCGAGCGACACGTGGTCGAAGGCGACAGCGATCCATACGAGGCCACGTACGCGATCCTGAACGGCAGCCGCATCCTGCACTCTGTCGAGACCGGGAGCGTCGCCATCTCCAAGGGAGCCGCGGGCGGGTGGGCGCTCGAGCACCTTCCCGCCCGCTGGCACGCTGCGCTGAGCGCCGCCGTGCGCACCTATGAGGGTCGCCCAGGCGACGGGGATGTTGCCCTGCTCGCGGAGGAAATGGGTCCCTTCGTCGCGTACGTCAGGGAACGCGTGCTGTATCGCGACGACGAGGCGCAGGATGCGTTACCGCGCTGGTCAGGCTACTAGCCGGCACATCAGGTCACGCGGCGTCGAGGAAGTGGCGCACCGTCCCGCCCACGCCGACCGGGTCATCCCACAGCAGGTTGTGACCGCCATCGGCAACGAGCTCCAGTCGACCGTCGGGGAGACGCTCGACGTAGCGCCGCCAGAGCTCCTGGTTGCCGGTGGGATCGGCCGTCCCGAACAGCATCAGGGTCGGCTGAGCGACATCCGCCAGCGCAGCGTCGTCGAGGTGGACGCCGGGGCGAAAGCCATCCCCCGCCGTGATGGCCTGCACCATGGCGCGCTCGTGACGCATCGACGGGGTATGGCGCTGAAAGTCCAGTCTCCATGCCACGAAGTCACGCATGCCGCCGCGCGCGAGGGTCGCGGCGTGCCCGAGCGCCTCGAGCTGCTTGTGGAGCATGCCCGGCTTCATCGGCGCGCGAACCATGATCGCGCCGATGGGCGACCGCAGCAGCTTGATGAACTTCGGCAGCGGCACCTCGGGATTCGGAGACCCGCCGAGGAGCACGAGCGCACCGATACGGTTCGGAACGATGCGCGCAGCGTGGAGCCCCCAGAGGTTGCCGATCGACTGGCCAACGACGTCGACCCGGTCGATGCCAAGCTCGTCGAGCACGCCCCGGATGATCTTGGCCGCGACCTTGCCGTAGTCGGTGCGGCGGTAATCGATCGGTGAGCTCAGACCCCAGCCCGGGCGGTCGAGCACGATCGCGCGGCGGCCGGGAAGCTCGCGGATCAACGGTGCCCAGTACGCGCCGGTCCCGGCCGAGCCGCCGATGAAGAGGACCGGATCGCCCGAGCCGGTCTCCGGGCCGGTCTCCTGGACCCGCAGCCGGACGCCCGGCTCCGAGAGGTCGATCGTTCGCTCCGTTGGCTCGAGGCCGTACGCCGTCCACAGCGTGCGCTCGGCGTGGCGGAACCGATCGGCCGCGCCGCCCGTCGATGCAGCCTGTCCTACTGCGCTGACCATCTGTCTCTCCTTCGTGCTTCGGTACAACGCACCTCATTGTGAGCACGAGCGAGCAACACACCAGACCAGAAACTGGACTGGTCAGGCCGCCGGCGAACCGCGACACTCTGGGTCATGAAGTCGTACGGCCAGTACTGTCCCATCGCCAGGGCCGCCGAGATCCTTGCCACGCGCTGGACACCGTTGATCCTTCGGAACCTCCTGCTCGGCGCGCGGACGTTCAACGAGATCGCCGACGGTGCACCGGGCATCCCGCGCAGCCTCCTCGTCTCGCGTCTGCGCGAGCTGGAGCGGACCGGCGTCATCTCACGCGAGCCGCATCCGACCGGCCGAGGCTCCGTCTATGTCCTGACCTCCGCCGGCGAGGATCTGCGCGACGTCATGCTGGCCCTGGGGACATGGGGCGAGCGCTGGATGGAGCTTGCCCCCGAGCACATCGATCCCGGCGTGGTGCTCAGCTCGTGGGTGCGCTGGTACCTTGCCGTGGATCGGCTGCCGGAGGAGCGCGTCGTGGTGCGCTTCGACTTCCCGGATCGGACACGCAAGTCGAACCAGCTCTGGATCCTGTTCGATGGCCCGCGCAGCGAAGTGTGCCGCACCTTTCCCGGCTACGCCGAGGACGTGATCGTCTCCATCGACTCGCGCACGCTCGCCGAATGGCACCTCGGTCGCCTGACCTGGACCGATGCGCTGCGCGCCGGACGGATCACCGTGTCCGGCGTTTCCCGCTATGCGCGCGCCCTGCCGGGATGGAACCGCCAGAGCGGATGGGCCCATCTCGACAACGTCCGCCCCATGCGTCAGCCAACCGCCTGAGCCAACGTCGGACCGATAGCCGATGGGGGCTGGGTCGCTCACTCGTCCTTGATGTCGACGCCGCGCAGGCGGCGGGTCGCCGGTCCCTCGATGACACGCCCATCAGTGTCGAATCGTGAGCCGTGGCACGGGCAGTCCCACGTCCGCTCGGCCGCGTTGAAGGCGACGATGCAGCCGAGGTGCGTGCAGCGCGCCGAGACTGAGCTCACGGTCCCATCCGTGTCGCGATAGGCGGCCACGTCGCGGCCGTGGAGGCGCACGACGGCGCCATGGCCGGGCCGGACCTCGTCGAGGCTCGGCTTCGAGCGCAGGCGGTCGCCGATGAACCGCCGGGCGACGTCCAGGTTCTCCCGTGCGAAGGTCGGAGCGCCGACGAGCGGTCGCAGGCGAGTGGTGTCGAAGGTCGGAGCCAGGGGATGGCTGCGCCCGAGCACGCGCTCCGCGAGCAGCACGCCGGCGGCAGTACCGTTCGTCATCCCCCACTTCCGAAACGCGGTCGCGCCCAGGATCCGATCCGTGCGCGGGTCCAGGCGGCCGATGAAGGGCAGGCCGTCCGCGGACCGGTAGTCCTGCGCCGACCACCGATGCTCCGGTTCCACCCCGAGCCGCTCGCGCGCGAAGCTCTCGAGCGCGTCGAAGCGCTGCATCGGCTCCGGCTCCTGGCCGGTCTTGTGCTCCTCGCCGGTCACGATCAGCTTCGTGCCGGCCGGGTCGGGATGGGGACGCACCGAGCGAGTCGGGGTGTCGATCGAGAGGTACATGGCGGCGATCGAGGTTCCCGGCGCGGAGGCACTCAGCGCGTACGAGCGGCTGGGCGCGGTGCGGGCGAAGAGGCCGATGCGATCCACCACCGGCAACAGCGTGGCCACGATCACTCGCTCGGATCGGACGCTGCCGTGCCCCGTGCGAACGATGCAGCGGTCGCCTTCGACCGCCACGTCGAGGACGCGCGTCGACTCGTGCACCCGGCCACCGGCCGCCTCGAGGGCGTCGGCCAGCCCAAGGGTGTATCGGCGAGGATGAAACAACGCCTGGCCGGCCAGACGGACCGCCCCCGCGACCGGATACGGCAGCGTGACCGCCTCGGTGTACGAGGCCGGGAGACCCAGGTCACCGGCCACCTCGACCTCGCGCTCGATCTCGCCCCGGCGCTCTGGATCCTCGGTGTATGTCACGGCGTCCATCTCGCCGAGGTCGCAGCCGATGGCCAGCTCGGTCGCCAGGCGCCGGACCGTGTCGAGCCCGAGCTGGTTGAGCTTCGCGTAGGCCCACGCGGTCTCTCGGCCGTGCCGGCGCTCGAGCTCCGAGTACACGAGGCCGTGAAGCACGGTGACCTTGGCCGTCGTGTTCCCGGTCGTCCCGGTCGCCAGCCAGCGAGCCTCGAGGAGGATGACCCGCGCCCCGCCCTGAGCGGCGATCAGCGCCGCGGTCAGGCCGGTGATGCCCCCGCCGACGACCACGAGATCCGCTTGCGCCTCACCCGGTAGCGGCGGTCGCTCATCTGCCTGGCTGGTGGCGATCCAGTACGAGACGTTCGCGTTCGAGGGTGGCTCCATGCCGCACCTGATGCACGCGCCGTGCCTTGTGCCGTCCGGGAAGCACGAGGCTCGGCGAGCCGACTAGCCCCGGTGACGACACCGAGCCCCTCGCGAATGAGCTCCGCCTCGCTCGTCCGCTGGCCCGAGCCGTACGACGCAGGGCCTGCTTGAGGTCGTCCGGAAGGTAGGTGCACACTGAGCCAGAACTTGCACGTCGGTGGGACCCATGGCGCACCCGCGGCTCAAGAGCATCCGCTCGCCGGATGACATCTTCCGTGCTGACAAGATCCTTGAGAGGAGCGTGGAGATCGGCGAGCAGACGATCGGTCGGGCGACGATTCAGCCAGGCTGGCGCTGGTCAGTTGATCTCAAGTCGACCGTCGGAACTCCGTCCTGCACCTTTCGCCACCTCGGCCTCGTGCTCAGCGGACGCATGCACGTGCGCATGGACGACGGCGGGGAGATTGAGGTCGGTCCCGATGATGTGTTCGAAATCCCACCCGGACACGACGCGTGGGTCGTCGGCGACGAGGCACTCGAGACGGTCGAGTTCGCCGGCATCTTCGGGTTCGGGCGCCCGGCCGCCGGCGAGAGCTTCGTGGCCACCGTGCTCGTGACGGACGTGGTCGACTCGACCGCCACCATCGAGCGACTCGGCGAACGAGCCTGGCGATCCACGCAGGCCACCCATTACGAGCACATCCGGCGCGTTCTCGACCGGCACCGCGGCGTGGAGGTTGCGAGCACGGGCGACGGGATGCTCGCCACCTTCGACGGAGCAGCACGGGCCATCCGAGCAGCGGCCGAGATCCACGACGGTGCCGAGCGGCTCGGTCTCCGCGTGCGGGTCGGCTTGCACACGGGCGAGGTCGAGCCGGTACCCGGCAACATTCGCGGGTTCGCGGTGCACCTCGCATCACGCATCGTCGCCGCGGCCGCTCCTGGTGAGACGCTCGTCAGCGCCACGGTCCGTGAAATGGTGTCCGCGGACGATATCGCCTTCGAGGATCGCGGGGAGCACCAGCTCAAGGGAATCGCAACCCCGCGCCGGCTGTTCGTGGCGCGCACCCGCGAGGAGTAGCAGGCTCGAGCCGCCGGGCGCGCTCGAGCCACCGCATGCGCGTCAGAGGAAGAGGCTCCAGTATCGCGCGGTCGCCATCGCCAGGGTGGCGACGACCAGGCCGAGGAGCACGACCCACCCCGCCCGCCGGGACTCGCGCGCGATGCCCCCGAGCAGCTGCTGCTCGTCCGGGGTCGGCGGCCTGGACTCTGCCAGGAGCCGGCCGATCGTCCGCTCTACCGTACTTGTGCGCGGGACGACGTACAGCGCGCCGATCCCGAACGTCACGATCGCGACAACGCCTCCAACCGTGTATCCCAGCCGCGACGAGTCGAACAGCCGATCGGGATCGAGGCCATTCGACGTGATGATCAACAGCAGGATCCCCGCGAGCACGGTGACGGAAGCCGCGGCCAGGACCACCGCCGGGAATCGGCGGTGGTGCAGGAGCTGGTACGTGAACTTCTGGGCGTCAGGCCCGACGGCCACGGCCGCCGGCTGCACGAAGAGGAAGAACGTGAACACGGCACCGACCCAGAACGCTCCAGCCCCGATGTGCAGGAGCCGCAGCAGCAGGATGTCCATCAACAGTCCCTCGCGCTCGATCGCCGTCCAGGCAGCGGCCGGAGGATAGGCGTCCGGCCGCCCGATGGGAAGGGCTCTGCTCGGTGATGTACGGATCCTGCACGCGAATCCCGGTCGGTCAGGCGGCACCCATCCGGAGGAACCCGGCCTCGAACGCTGGAACGACGGTCAGTGTGACGTCGGCCACGGCGGCGGCGTCGCCGAGCATCTGCAGGACAGCGGCGCTGGGCATGCCGTAGATCTCCCAGCCGGCCGGAGCCAGGTATTGGTACGCCGCGCGCGAGCGCTCGACCGCGCCTTCGACGTGGATGTCCATCGATTCGGCATCAGCGAACGCGTGGACGATACTGATCCGGGTTCGCTCTTCATCGGCGTAGCTGAGGAACGCCAGCGTTCGAGGCCGGTCGGCGTCCAGCTGGGCCGCGACCTGGTGCTGCAGCGCCGCGTAGTCGTCATACGCACCCTCCTTCAGGCGGAAGTGGCTGATGAAGATGATCGGATCGGTCATCGCGCCCTCCATGGTGAGCCTTCCACGGTCGCCGGACGCGAACCATCCGCAGTCCTTGCTCGGCCTCGCCCACCCATGCACCGATGCTACCTTCGCGAGCGTCGCCATTGCGATCGCCGCGTCCGCCGACGATGGACCAGCGAGTGTCGGCCGTCCGGGTAGCCTGTCCGGCATGACCGACATGCTGCGGGTGATCCTCGAGATCGGCAGGAAGCGCAGGGTCGTGGCGGGGGCCATGGATTGGCCCGGCCTCGATCGCTGGGGCACCTCCGAAGACGATGCGCTCGACAAGCTGTCGTCGTACGTCCCGCGGTACGCCGGCGTCGCCGAGCGCGCCGGCACGCACCTGGCCGATCCAGTTCCTGATCCGTCGCACGGCGCACCATGTCATGGATCACGCCTGGGAAATGGAGGACCGCGACCTCACCCCTGCCTGAGCGGGTCAGCTCCAGGGACGTCCTGCCCAGAGTGATCGCGCCTGCACCGGAATGCGGCGAGCGTGACAGCGCGGCACTGGATGGTCGAGACTAGGCCGATGTCTCCGCGCTCGGCTGCGCCACCCACCACGCTCGAGCGAGGCCGAGCGTCGTTCGACCGCCAGGCCTGGGCGGACGCCCACGCCCTGCTCTCGGCGGCGGACGGCGATGAGCCCATCGGGCCAGAAGACCTGGAGCGGCTCGCAATCTCGGCCCACCTGCTCGGCCGGTATGGCGAGAGCGCCGCACTGTCGATCAGGACGTACCAGGAGTCCGTCCGAGCCGGCGATGTGGGTCGAGCTGCCCGCAGTGCCTTCTGGATCGCCGTCGAGCACCTCGGGAATGGCGAGATGGCACCGGCCGCCGGCTGGCTCGCCCGCGCGCAGCGTCTCGTCGGCGTAGAAGACCGGGAGCGAGTGGAGACGGGATACCTGCTCGCCGTCGCCGCCGCACGGACCCTCGCGGAGGGCGACCCGGCGATGGCGCAGGCGACCTACGAACGAGCCGCCGAGATCGGCGCGCGATTCTCCGATCCGGACCTGGTCGTCCTCGCCAGGCTCGGAATCGGCGAAGCACTGATCGGCCTCAACCAGACGGCGCGCGGAGTGGCGCTGATGGACGAAGTCATAGCCACGGTCACATCGGGCGAGGTGTCGCCGGTGTTCGTCGGCATCGCCTATTGCACGGTGATCGCGTCCTGCCAGCAGATCTTCGACCTGCGCCGGGCGCAGGAGTGGACGGCAGCCCTCGACCAGTGGTGTGTATCCCAGCCGCAGCTCGTGCAGTTTCGGGGGCAATGCCTGCTGCATCGCGCAGAGCTGATGCAGTTCCACGGCGCGTGGCAGGATGCCGACGAGGAGGCACGCCGTGCGAGCGAGCGGTTGTCCGAACCGGAGGCCGATCCGTCACTCGGCGAGGCGATCTACCAGACGGCTGAGCTCCATCGGCTGCGTGGCCAGTTCGCGGAGGCCGAGGCCTCCTACCGCCGCGCGAGCCGGCTGGGCCGACGACCGGAGCCTGGACTTGCCCTCCTCCGGCTCGCCCAGGGCCGCACCAATGTCGCCGCGGCGGCCATCCGCCGCGCCACCGATGAGGCCTCCAGCGCCTTCGCCCGACCGCGGCTGCTCGAACCACTCGTCGAGATCATGCTGGCCGCCGGCTCGACGGCCGCGGCGCCGCGAGGTGGGCAAGATGCCGTTCCGACCGGAGGACCGCCTGGCCCGCGTGTTCGATACGTTCTT
>JACCWY010000131.1 GCA_013697395.1 Chloroflexota bacterium
ACGGCGCCGTGCTCATCTTCGACGAGGTCAAGACGGGCGTCGTCCTGGCGTGGGGCGGTGCCTACGAGTACTTCGGCGTCCGGCCCGACCTTTTCTGCCTCGCAAAGAGCATCGGCGGGGGGATCCCGATCGGCGCGTTCGGGGGCCGGCGCGAGGTCATGGCGGCGATCGAGACGCTCGATGGGACGCCGGCATTCGGCCACGACACGGCCGGCACCGGGATCAACCGGTCCACGATTCCCGGCGGGTCCACGCGCGTCGCCCACCTGGGCACGTTCAACGGAAACCCGCTCTCGATGGCCGCCGGCCTCGTCACCCTCCGGCAGATCCTCACGAAGGACGCCTATCCGCGGCTGCATGCGATGGCAGAGCGCCTGACCGATGGGAGCCAAGGGGTGCTCGACGAGTACGACCTGCCGGGGTACGCCATCAATGTCGGGCCGAAGGGCTGCGTCATGTTCACGCCCGGCCGCGTGACGAACTACCGCGACTTCATCGGCCTCGACGACGAGCTGTGGACCGCGAGCTTCTTCTACCTCGCCAACCGGGGCATCCTGCTGCCGCCCGGCCCGGACGACCAGTGGACCCTGTCCGTCCAGCACACCGACGCGGAGATCGACCGACACGTCGCCGTCTTCCGTGAGTTCGCCGCCGAGCTGACCGCCTGACCATGCTCGAGCGGATGGCCCGACCACTGCGCGGCGTGTCGAATGGCATCGCCTCGGCCATGGGTGCGGTGTATCGGCCCCTCGGCGCACCCGGCAGGCTGCTCCAGGACTTCCTGAACGGGTCGTGGCTGGGCCACTCGCTGCACGCCGTGCTGGTCGACGTCGTGGTCGGTGGCGCGACGGCAGTCCTTCTCCTCGACGTGCTGCGTGCCTTCTTCGGGATCGAGAGCCTGGAGACCGCCGCCGCGTGGGTCCTGGGCCTGGCGTGGCTCTCGGCCCTCGGTGCCATCCTCACCGGCCTCACCGATTACAAGGACACCGCTCCCAACAGCGCCGAGCGCGACGTCACCGGGCTCCACGGGCTCATCAATATCGTCGCCACCGTCGCGTTCACCGTGTCGCTCCTGCTGCGCCTGGGGGCCAACCACGACGCGGGATTCTGGTGGCTGCTGGTCGGCTACCTGGTCGTGAGCGTGGGCGCGTACATCGGCGGCCACGTCGTCTTCAAGTACGGCTACATGGTGAACCACAATGCGTTCTCGAGGGGCAAGCGCGCGAAGGAGTTCACCCCGGTGGTTGCCCTTGCGGCCCTCCCCGAAGCGACTCCGACGAAGGTGGAGCTCGGCACGACCGCCGTCATGCTGGTCCGACGCGGGGACGTCGTGCACGCGCTCAAGGAAACCTGCTCGCACGCCGGGGGCCCGCTCTCCAAGGGGGAGCTCAAGGGCGACACGATCACGTGCCCATGGCACTTCTCGACCTTCAGGATCACCGATGGCTCGGTCGTGCACGGCCCGGCCGGATCGCGGCAGGTCTCGTATCGGGCTCGCGTCAACGAGGGCCAGGTGGAGCTCCAGGGCCCGTACGACTGACACGGTGCTCCGCCGGGCGCTGGCCCGATGCCAACCCTGTTGGCCCTGCGGCGGTCGAGCCGGCTCTCGAGGGTCAGTCCGCCAGTCGGGTTGGCCATACGAGCAACGTAAGGCCCGAACAGGCGCGACTGAACGGCGGAACCGAGCACTCCGTGGTCACGGGGCCAACCGGGCTGGCATCCGATGGGCCGACCCACAGGTCAGCCCATTCGCGACCCGCCCGCCGCATCCGCTAGACTCGCCTTCCCGAGCCCGACCCGCCGACACGCCGTGTCCGAGGATCCTCCGTGACCTACCTGCCGACCGCTGAGCACGACGAGCTGCGCGCCGTGGTCCGCGAGCTCGCCGACGAGCGGATCGGGCCACGCGCGGCCGCGATCGACGAGACGTCGGAGTTTCCTCATGACCTCAGGGAGCTGCTCGCCAGGCAGGATCTGCTGGGCACGTGTTTCGGGGAGGAGCACGGCGGGACGGCGCTCGACACGATCGCGCAGTCGATCCTGGTCGAGGAGCTCGCGCGCGCGGACGCCACGACCAGCCTCATCCCGATCGTGCAGAAGCTGGGAGCCCTGCCGATCATCCTGGCCGGGAGCGACGAGCAGAAGGACCGATACTTCCCGCGCCTGGCCTCGGGGGAGTGGCTCATCGCCTTCGCACTGACCGAGGCCGCCGCCGGCAGCGACGTCGCGTCGAACCGGATGCGTGCCACCCGCGACGGCGACGAGTACGTCCTCAACGGCAGCAAGCGATTCATCACGCATGGCTCGGTCGCCGACGTGCTCACCGTCTTTGCGCTGACGGACCCCGCCGCGGGCGGGCGAAAGGGGATGAGCGCCTTCATCGTGGAGACCGATACGCCCGGCTTCGCCGCACCCCGCGTCGAGCACAAGATGGGGATCCGCGGCTCACCCACGGCGGAGCTGACGTTCGACGACGTGCGGGTGCCATCGGCCAACGTCGTCGGCGCGGAAGGGGAGGGGTTCAAGATCGCGATGGAGACGCTCGATCGCAGCCGGCTGAGCATCGCGGCCCAGGCGGTCGGCATCGCGCAGGGAGCACTGGACGCAGCGGTGGCCTACGCGGCGGATCGGCAGCAGTTCGGCGAGCGGGTCGTCGACTTCCAGGGGATCCAGTGGATGCTGGCCGACATGGCCTCGCAGACCGAGGCGGCCCGCCAGCTGACGTATGTGGCCGCGGCGCGCGTCGATGCGGACGCGCCCGACCTCCCATACTGGACCTCGAGCGCCAAGCTTGTGGCCGGCGACACCGCCATGCGCGTCACGACGGATGCCGTCCAGATACTGGGCGGATACGGCTATATCACCGAGTACCCCGTTGAGCGCATGATGCGCGACGCGAAGATCACCCAGCTCTACGAGGGTACCCAGCAGATCCAGCGCCTCATCGTCGCGCGCCAGCTCCTCCAGCGGGCCGGTGTCGCGAGGCAGGGCTGAGCAGCAGGAGCGAGAACGAACCGCACGTGAAGATCGTCGTCTGCATCAAGCAGGTCCCGGCCACCGGCGCCGACAAGCGCTACACCGATGACCTGCGGCTCGACCGGAACGGCGTCGAGGCCATCATCAATCCGCTCGACGAGTACGCCATCGAGCAGGCCCTGCGCCTGCTCGACGACGGGTCCGTGGAGAGCGTCACGTACCTCTCGATGGGCCCCGAGCAGGCCGCCGAGGCACTGCGCCGTGCGCTGGCAATGGGCGGCGACGAGGCCGTCCTCGTGACCGATTCGGCTCTCGCCGGCGCCGACGAGTGGGCCACCGCCCGCGTCCTGGCCGCCGCGCTCGACAAGCTCGCGCCGGACGTGGCGCTGACGGGGATGGCATCCGACGACGCGCGCGGCTCGCTCGTGCCCGGCGCGGTGGCCGCGATGCGGAACGTCCCGCTCCTGTCCTACGGCTCGGAGCTCAAGGTCGCCGACGGCGAGGCCCGCGTGCGGCGCCTTTCGGCCACCGGTTTCGACTGGATCGCGGCGCCGCTGCCCGTCGTTGCCAGCGTGACGGACCAGGTGGGCGAACCGCGCTACGCGAGCCTCAAGGGCATCATGGCCGCCAAGCGCAAGCCGCTCGAGACCTGGTCGCTGGCCGACCTCGGGTTGGCGGGCGAGGAGCTTGCCGGCGGTGCACTGACGCAGGTCACGGACGCGCGGGCACCGGAGGCCAAGCCGCCGACCGAGCGCATCGAGAACCTGCCGGCGGTCGAGGCGGCGGCGAAGATCGCCGACTGGCTGGCCGCGCGAAAGCTGATCTGAGACCGATGGCCAACGACATCCTGTTCCTCGCGGAGTTCACCGCCGGCACGCCGGCACGCTCCGCGCTCGAGCTGGCCGCCGGCGCGGCCGAGCTGGCCATCCAGTCCGGCGGCGCGGCCATCGGCCTCGCCTACGGC
>JACCWY010000133.1 GCA_013697395.1 Chloroflexota bacterium
ACCGTCCTCGGCGTCAACTTCCTCGGCGATGGCCTGCGCGACCTGCTGGACCCGCGCCTCCGCAAGCAGACCTAGCGCGAGAGATTGATGTTGACCGGTTCGCCGCCCGGACCGGGGGGCGACTTCAGTTCAATGATGCGGTTGCGGTAGGTGGCCGTGCCGATGTTCTTCAGCACGTGGCGCTGGCCGCTCCCGACGCGCGTCACCTGGACGTCGCCCGGCAAGCGGTGGCCGCGCCTGACCGTGCCGTCCGCCTCGTGCACCTCGACATCACCCCGGGTCAGCGCCACGGTCACGTAGTCGAGCTCGTGCTGGTGGATCGGCAGCGTCTCGCCCGGCTCGACGGTGGCGTCCCAGACGCGGACCGTGTCGTCCTCGAAGAGGATCGTCGATCCGACCGGGTGGAGGGTCTGTTCTTGGCTCATCTGGTGGCTCCTCTCTCCTGGGTGGGATCATGCGCCCCGCGCCGCGCCGTTGCGCGCCGCCTGGAGCACGCGCCAGATCTTCTCGGCGTGCAGCGGCGGGTCGAGGTGGCGCACACCGAGCGGCGCCAGCGCGTCGATCGCGGCGTTGACGATCGCGGGCGGCGTTCCGATGATCCCGGCCTCGCCGACGCCTTTGGCGCCCAGCGGGTTGAGCGGGCTCGGCGTCGTGATGCGGTCCGTCGTCAGGCGCGCCACCTGGATGGACGCGGGCAGGGCGTAGTCCATCAGCGTCGCCGTCAGGAGCTGCCCATCCGCGTCGTACACCACGCGCTCCTGGAGCGCCTCGCCGATTCCCTGGGCCATCGCCCCGTGGATCTGGCCCTCGGCCAGCAGCGGGTTGACGATCGTGCCCGAGTCGTCGACGCCGATCAGCCGCTCGAGCCGGACGGACCCGGTGTCGCCATCGATCGACACCGTCGCCAGGTACGCCCCCGCCGAGATCGCCTCGCCGTCCGTCCCGAAAAAGGCGTGCGCCTCGAGCCCCGGCTCCTCGGCGACCGGCCGGCCGAGCGGCGGGTAGGCCGCGCGGGCGATCTCCGCCCAGCTCACGCGCCGCTCGGGCGCCCCGCGCACTGACGCCCAGTCATCGGCGAATTCGACGTCCGCGACCGACGCTTCGAGGAGCCCGCCGGCGAGCTCGGCGGCACGCTCCCGCACGCGGAGCGCAGCCTGGAGCACGGCGCTGCCGCCGACCGCCGTGCTCCGGCTCCCGAACGAGCCCATCGCGGCCTGAGTGAGGGCGGTGTCGCCGAAGCGGAAAGCCAGGCGCTCGACACGGACTCCGAGCGCGTCCGCGACGATCTGGGCCAGGACCGTCTCGACGCCCTGGCCCATCGGGATCGCGCCGCTGATGACGATGATGCTGCCGTCGGACTCGACGCGGACGGCACCGCTCTCCCAGCCGGCCGACGTGTTCTCGATGAACGTCGCCAGGCCGATCCCCACCAGCTCGCCGGCCTCCCGTCGCCGCGCCTGCGCCGCCCGCAGACAGTCGTAGTCGGACACCTCGATCAATCTGGCGAGAAGCCGCGGATAATCGCCGCTGTCGTAGGTGGCGCCGTTCGGCGTCCGGTACGGAAAGTCGCCGGGCTGGAGGTAGTTGCGTCGGCGGACCTCGGCCGGATCCAGCCCCAGCTCCCGGGCGACGGCGTCGACGAGCCGCTCGATGATGTACGCCGCCTCCGGGCGACCGGCGCCCCGGTAGGCGCCGGTCGGCGTCGTGTTGGTGAAGACGGTCGTCGCGACAGCCTCGTGGGCCGGGACGCGGTACGCGCCGGTGGCAAAGGTGGTGACCCGGAGCGCCTGCCGGCTGCTCCGGCCGAGCAGGTATGCCCCGAGGTTCGTCAGCGTGGCGGTGCGGATGCCCAGGACGCGGCCGGTGGCGTCGACGGCGGCGGTGGCCTCGTCCACCTGGTCGCGCGCGTGCTGGGTGGTCAGGAAATCTTCGTGGCGGGTCGAGATCCACTTGACCGGCCTTCCGAGGGTCCGGGCCAGCGCGGCGACGGCGACATCCTCGCGATAGGTCGAGCCCTTCGCTCCGAAGCCACCGCCCAAGTCCGGCACCACGACTCTCACCCGATGCTGGGGCAGGCCGAGCGTCGCGGCGAGGTCGTCGCGGAGCTGGTGCGGCGTCTGGCTCGAGCCCCAGACGGTCAGCTCACCGAGGCCCGGGTCCCAGCGCGCGAGCACGCCGCGCGGCTCGAGCGGAACCGCGCTGATGCGGTGGTGGGCGACCCTGACCGTGACCACGTGCGCGGCGGCCGCGAATGCCCCATCGACGTCGCCGCCGCGCACGGTCAGGCGGTAGCACACGTTGTCGCCGTGCTCGGGATGGATGATCGGGGCGTCCGGAGCGAGTGCCGCGGCGGCCGACGTGACGGCCCGCAGCGGCTCATAGTCGACGTCGACCAGGCGGGCTGCGTCGTCGGCCGCCGCCGGATCGTCGGCCACGACCGCGGCGACGGGCTCGCCGACGAAGCGGACGACCGCGCCGCTCAACGCCCGGTAGTCGGGGATCCGCAGGTCCGGGATGAAGCGGACGACCGGGATCGCGGCGACCTCCCCTAGCTCGTCACCGACGACGACCGCGCGGACGCCCGGGGCGGCGAGGGCCGCCGAGCGATCCACCGAGCGGACGCGGGCGTGCGCGTGGGGTGAACGCACGAACGCGACATGCCAGCAGTCGCCATCGGGCAGGTCGTCGAGGTACCGCCCCAGCCCCGCGACGAAGCGTCGCTGCCCGATCCCCGGGCGTGACCTGCCAACCTCCCCGCGCGCGGGCCCGCTCACAGCGGCGGGCGCCGGTCGGCCCAGGGGCGGGCTGCCTCGAAGGCGGCAGCCGCGCGCAGGACGACCGCGTCGGCGTGCCGGCGTCCGACGATCTGGAGGCCGATCGGCAGACCGTCCTCGGTAAACCCACACGGCACGGTGATCGCCGGCTGGCCGGTCAGGTTGAACGGGTACGCCAGGGTCCAGCCAAGATGGACCACCGGCCTGCCGTCGACCTCCGTCGGACCGACGATCCCGGTCTCGAAGGGCGGCACCGCGATCGTCGGCGTGACCAGGATGTCGAACCGCTCGAACGCCCGCCACATCTGGTCCCAGAAGGCGGCCCGCGCCACCATCGCACGGCCGACGTCGACCGCTGACAGCCGCGCCCCCCGTCGCGCGATCTCGACGAGCCCGGGGTCCATCTCCGCGTGCTCCTCGG
>JACCWY010000179.1 GCA_013697395.1 Chloroflexota bacterium
GGTCAAGGCCTATCCGCGTCTCGACATCCTCGAGGGTTCGCTCGACATCCTCGGCATCCCGATCCTGAAGACGCAGGCGATGGTCATCGTCTCCGCGGTCGTCCTGATGTTGATCCTGTACTGGTTCGTCGAACGCACTCGCACGGGCCGGGCCATGCGCGCCGTCAGCGAGGACAAGGACACGGCGGCGCTGATGGGCATCAACGTGGATAGAACGATCACCACCACGTTCGCGATCGGCGGGCTCCTGGCTGGGGCGGCTGGCGTGCTGTATGCGCTCGTGTTCGGCCAGGTCCACTGGTTCATGGGCTTCCTACCCGGCATCAAGGCGTTCACCGCCGCCGTCCTCGGTGGCATCGGCAACATCGTGGGCGCGATGCTCGGGGGGCTGAGCCTGGGTGTCCTGGAGCAGGTCGGCCCGAACCTGCTGCTGAGCGGGGCGGGGGTGCCATCGCCCAACCAGCTGCGTGACGTCGTCGCCTTCAGCGTCCTCGTCCTGGTGCTCATCTTCCGCCCCTACGGCATTCTCGGCCGACCGGAGACCCGCTGAGATGCGCCAGGCGTCCCACCTTCGCGGGGCGGCGATCCTCGGCCTATGGGCCGGGGCACTGATGCTCTATCTGTCGACCGTCGGGATCGTCCTCGCCTTTGCCGAGCGCAACACCGTGACCGGTGTGCTGACCCTCGGCCGCGTCATGCTCGCCGTGCCGCCGCTGGCGGTCGGGTACGTTGCCGCGCGGCGCATTCACGCCGTGGGCGGACCTGGCTCTCGGTTGATCGGCGGGACACTGGCAGGAGCCGTCGGCGGCGGACTGCTGGCGATTGGACTGATCATCGCCAGCGCGGTGGACATTCGCGAGATCCTGGTCCGGGTGTCGTCCGGCCTTATCGACTTCGTGGGTTTCGGCCAGGGAGCGGCCATCGGCGCCTTCCTCAACATCGCGTTTGGTGCCGTGCTGGGCCTGACCGGAGCGGCCCTGCACGCGGCGCCACCGCGGTTCCGCCGTCCCATCGTCGCCGGCGCGCTCGGGGTCGTCGTCATGAGCATGCTGGAACCGTTCCTCCGCCCGCGCCTTCAGGAGTTCGAGCTCGGATTCCTTTCCCGCCTCCTGTATGAATCACGCGGCCTGTCGATTGCCTCGGCACTCGTTGTCTTCGGGATCGTGGCTGGCGCGGTTGTGGCGTGGCGACCAACGCGCGCGACCGTGCGGCGTCGTCTTGGGGCCGCGGGTCCTGAAGCGCAGTCGACCGTCCGCTGGGCGAGCATCCTCGTCCTGATTCTGTTGCTGCTGTCGCTCCCACAGCTCGCCGGTCCCTTGCTCAGCCAGGTGCTCGTGCTGGTGGGCCTCTACGTCCTGCTCGGCCTGGGGCTCAACATCGTCGTCGGCTACGCCGGCCTGCTCGACCTGGGCTATGTGGCCTTCTACGCGGTCGGGTCATATCTCACTGCGCTTCTCACGTCGCCCACCTCTTCGCTGGGCTGGGCGCTGCCGTTCTGGGTTGCCCTGCCCATCGTGGTCGTGGGCGCGGCGGCCACCGGCCTCTTCATCGGCGCGCCGGTGCTCCGGTTGCGTGGCGACTACCTCGCCATCGTCACGCTTGGTTTCGGAGAGATCGCGCGGATCCTGTTCCTGTCCGACGCTCTGAAGCCGTGGTTCGGCGGAACGCAGGGGATCCTCAGCGTCGCCCCGATCTTCGGCGTGTCAGCGGTCGACGTGCCGTTGCTGGGATGGCGGCTGACCGGCCCCACCCTGACCTATTATCCGCTCCTTCTCTTCTGCATCGTCGCGGCGTTCGTGGCCTCGCGGCTGAAGTATTCGCGGACTGGGCGGGCCTGGAATGCCATGCGCGAGGACGAGGACGTCGCCGAGGCAACCGGCATCAGCACGGTCAACTACAAGCTATTGGCATTCGCGCTCGGCGCTTCCGTCGGTTGTCTTGGCGGAGCGGTCTTCTCGACCCATCTCCAATCGGTATTCCCGGGCAGCTTCAACATCCTGGTCTCGATCACCGTGCTGGCGATCGTCATTCTCGGCGGTATGGGCAGCATTCCGGGAGTCGTGGTGGGCGCCGTCGCACTCATCGGCCTGCCTGAGCTCCTGCGCGAGTTCGCCGAGTTCAAGCTCCTCGTCTACGGGGCCGTCCTGGTGATCATGATGCTGCTGCGGCCCGAAGGCCTCATCCCTGACTACGTGCGCCGGCGTGAGCTCCACGACGAAGGGACAGACCCAATCGCCGGCACCGGAGCGGTCGGCCTTCCGGCCGGCGGCGGAGGTGCCTCGTGACCGATGGCCGCGCGCAGACGGCCGAACCTCAGCCGACCGCCGAGGTTACCGGCGAGCGGATGCTGTTGCAGGCGCGTGGCGTCACCAAGATGTTCGAAGGACTCGTCGCCAACCGCGAGATCGATTTCGACGTCCCCCTCCATAAGATCGTCTCCATCATCGGTCCGAACGGCGCTGGCAAGACGACCTTCTTCAACCAGCTGACCGGGATCTACCCACCCAGCGCAGGAACGATCACCTTCGCCGACGTTGACATCGTCGGCCTAGCCCCGCATCAGGTGGCTGAGCTGGGAGTGGCGCGGACATACCAGAACATCCGCCTCTTCCAGAACATGACCGTCGTCGCTAACGTCCTGGTCGGACGCCACGTCAGGATGCGCGGCCAGTGGTACCAGGCGATCCTGGGTTCGGCAGGCACAAGGAGCGAGGAACGGACCGCCCTGGAGCGGGCTCGCGAGCTGCTCGAGCTTTGCGGCCTGCGTCGTTCGGTGGAGCACCAGCTCGCCAAGAATCTGCCGTACGGTGATCAGCGCCGCCTCGAGGTGGCACGGGCGTTGGCGAGCGAACCGAAGCTGGTCCTTCTTGATGAGCCGACCGCCGGCATGAACCCGGGCGAGACGCGCCAGATGACTGACTTCATCGGGCGGCTGCGACGCGACCTGCAGCTTACGATCCTGCTCATCGAGCACGATATGAAGGTCGTGATGGGGGTCAGCGAGCGTATCACCGTCCTCGACTATGGCGAGAAAATCGCGGAGGGCACGCCCGCCGAGATCCGCGCCAATCCCCGCGTGATCGAGGCGTACCTGGGCAAACAGGCGCACACCGCATGAGCCACATCCTCGAGCTGGACGACGTCCACACCTATTACGGCAACATCCACGCTCTCAAGGGCGTATCGCTGACCGTCGACAAGGGCGAGATCGTCACGCTCATCGGGTCGAATGGAGCCGGAAAGTCGACCACGCTGCGCACGATCAGCGGCATCGCCCACCCGCGCGAGGGGCGGGTCATGACCGACGGACGCGAGATCCAGGACGTCCCAGCGCACGAGATCGTGACTCTGGGCATCGCGCAGGCGCCGGAGGGTCGTCACGTTTTCGCCCGCATGAGCGTCTTTGAGAACCTGCTGATGGGCGCCTTCAGTCGCCGCGGGGTTCGGCTCGATGATGACATTGCGCGTGTCTTCGACCTGTTTCCGCGTCTCAAGGAGAGGCGAAGCCAGAAGGCCGGCACGATGTCGGGCGGCGAGCAGCAGATGCTCGCCATTGGCCGCGCGCTCATGGCGAAGCCCATGATCCTGTTACTCGACGAGCCGTCGATGGGGCTGTCGCCAATCCTGACCGAGCAGATCTTCACCATCATCACGGAGATCAACGGTCAGGGCACAACCGTGCTCCTCGTGGAGCAGAACGCGCTGATGGCATTGAACGTGGCGGCGCGCGGCTACGTGCTCCAGACCGGGCAGATCATCCTCGCCGACACCGCCGCGAACCTCGCGGCCAATGAGCAGGTCCGCCAGGCCTATCTCGGCGAGATCTAGGCGGCCGGCCCTCGTGTCGAGCGATCCACCGCGAAGGCGGGACCCGTCGGAGTACCGCCCTGACCTGCGCCCGATGCTCCTCCTGATCGGCCTGCTGGCGGCCATCTTCCTGGGTTGGGTGCTGCTCGGACCGCTCATCCTGCCGCCCCCTGCCGAGGCGGCCGCTTCCGGCCCCGGATTTGACGGGGAATGGACGCTCACGGCGCTCGACCCGCTGGCGACCACGTTCGTGGCGCGCTCAGTAGCGCCGCGGGGCCCCGAAGCCGGCACCGGCGCCGTAGAGGACGAGGGCCACGCCGACGGCGGCCAGCGCCAGCCCGGGTGACTGCTGCGGCAGCGGGAGGAAGCCGACGGACCACAGCTCCCAGCCGCGGTAGGCGAGGGCGGCGGCACCCACGATGCCGAGGGCGAGGTAGGCCGCCGGCGCGTCCAGGATGAATCCCCAGCGCCCGCGCATGTAGCCGATGTCGAGCAGCGCGAGCGTGACGATGGCGGCGCCGAAGATGACGAGCCCGGGGCCCTGGAGGCCGATCCCCTCCTCGGCAGGGACCAGGACGCCCGAGACGGAGTCGCCGCCGGCGTGCCACCACGGCAGGAAGCCCGATGCGACCATGGCCAGCGCACCGAGCAGGATCAGGACGCGGAAGCGGCCGCCTCCGGTGTCCATCGGCCTAGCCGTCCGGTGGCGCGCCGCCGTACACGGACGGCTTCAGGACGCCGATGTACGGCAGGTTGCGGTAGCGCTCGTTGTAGTCGAGCCCGTAGCCGATGACGAAGCGGTCCGGGATCGTGAACCCCCGGTAGTCGATGGAGATCTCGGCCAGGCGACGGGCCGGCTTGTCGAGGAGGCAGCAGATCTTGATCGAGGCAGGCTGCCGGTCGGCGAGGTAGCCGAGCAGGTAGTTGAGCGTCAGGCCGGTGTCGATGATGTCCTCGACGACGATGACGTCGCGGCCCTCGATCGGCTTCGACAGGTCCTTCAGGATGCGCACCTGACCCGACGTCTCGGTCCCGGCACCGTAGCTGGACACCTCCATCAGGTCGATGCTCGTCGGCAGGTCCATGGCGCGCATCAGGTCGGCCAGGAAGACGAGCGCTCCCTTGAGCACGCTGACGAGCACCGGATCACGGCCGGCGTAGTCGGCCGACAGCTGGGCACCCAGCTCGGCCACCCGGTTCGCGACGGTCTGGCTGTCGAGCAGGATCACCTCGACGTCGTCGTGCAGGCTCACCCGTGCACACCGTTGCCGTTGCCGTTGCCGTTGCCGGTGACGGCATGCGCGCTGTTCGCGGCGGCGACGCCGGTCAGGAAGTCGAGCCGCCCGTACTTGACCATGAGGGCCTTGAAATCACGGGCGTAGAAGAGCTTCACGCGAACCTCGGGGTAGAGCTGGCGCATCCAGCGCAGCTTGCGGTTCTTCTTGCGGACGAGCGACTGCCTGAGCGTCGTCAGCTCGACGTAGAGGTCGATCTCGGGCAGGTAGAAGTCGGGCGCGAACGACTCGATGACCACGCCGTCGGCGCTCCAGGAGATGGGGAAGACGTCGGGTTCGTATCGCCACGCGACACCGTAGTAGTCGAGGATCCTCGCCAGCTCCGCCTCGCTGTCATGCGCGAAGCGGGGTGGCGAGGCCAAGGTCATGCGAGCCGCCACCTGACCTCGATCGTAGCCTGACTTCTCCGCTCGGACCCCATCGATCCCGAGTATATCGGCAGGGTTATCCACAGATCGGCCCGCAGCGCGTCATTGGTGGATAACGCCCGTTGTGATCCACCGCCGTCGGTTGCTATCCTTGCGGTCCTGCTTCTGCGGGTGACCGAGTACGGTAACCGCGGGTGATTCGGGGCCGATGCGAAAGCCGGCCGCGACGCCGATCATCCGCCGGGAAGACCGAAAGGCCATCCGAAGGAGCATCTTTCTGTGTCCGCCCATGCCGCGCGCGTCGCCCTCGTCGAGCTCGAGCGCCTGCTCCAGACAGATGCGAGCGCGTTGAGGCTCACGCTCCCGTCCGGCTTCGCCGAAGCCTGCGAAGCCTACGTCGGCCACCTGCTCCAGGCGAACGCGCGGCTGAACCTGACCCGCATCGTCGAGCCGCTGGACGTCGGGCGGCTTCACCTGCTCGACGCATTGAGCGCCCTTCCCCTGCTGGACACGCTCGGGCCACGCCGGGCGCTGGACCTCGGATCGGGCGGTGGCGTGCCGGGGATCATCCTGGCGCTGGCCCGCCCGGCCGTCACCTGGACCCTCGTGGACTCGGCACGCAAGAAGGCCGATGCGATGCGTGGCTTCGTCGAGGCGCTCGGCCTGGAGAACGTGGCCATCGTCGCGGAGCGCGCCGAGATCCTCGGCCGGGATCCGGCGCACCGGGAGCGGTACGACCTCGTCGCCGCGCGTGCGTGCGCCGCCCTGCCCGTGCTGGCGGAGTACGCGCTGCCGCTGCTCGGCGTGGGTGGCGCCCTGGTGGCCTGGAAGGGTCCTCTCGCCGACGACGAGCTTCGGGCAGGGCATCGAGCGGCGGCCGCCCTGGGAGCAGCCGACCCCGAGGTTCACCCATCCGGCTTCGGCGCGCTCGGCGACCATCGGTTCGTCCTCGTGCGCAAGGAGCGCCCGACGCCGGAGCGATATCCTCGCTGCCCCGGCGAGCCTGCCCGCCGGCCGCTGGCCTGACGCCGATCCCGGAGCCACCCGGGCGCGATGCCATCGGCGCACGGATCTGAGCCGCGGGGCGGGCGTCGGTATACTCCCCAATCGCATGCGCATCGCCGTCCTGTCGGACATCCACGCCAACCTGGCTGCCCTCGAGGCGGTGCGCGCCGAGCTCGCCGACGTCGACGAGACCTGGGTGCTCGGCGACATCGTCGGCTACGGCCCCGAGCCGAACGAGGTCATCACGGCGCTCCAGGAGATGGGCGCCCGCAGCGTGCTGGGAAACCACGATGGCGCCGCCATCGGCGGCGTCGACCCGTCCTATTTCAATCCCGACGCCCGGGCCGCGATCGAATGGACCGCGAGTGCGATCGATGACAATGCGCGCTCGTACCTTGCGACGCTTCCCGAGGTGCGGCGCGACGGCGACCTGACTGCCGTGCACGGCTCGCCCCGCGACCCGATCTGGGAATACGTCACCAGCCGCGGGATCGCGGCGGCCAACCTCGAGCATTTCGAGACGCGCCTCTGCCTGTTCGGGCACACGCACCTGCCGACGGTGTACCGCGTGGCGGAGGGCGACGTCGAGCAGCACCTCGGGCTGCCCGGCGCGACCGTGACGCTCACGGGGGAGCGCGCAATGCTCAACCCCGGCAGCGTCGGACAGCCGCGCGACGGCCTGCCCGATGCCGCCTATGCCGTCCTCGAGTGGGGTGGCGAGACCGCCGGGTCCGGCGCGATGACCTTCCACCGCGTGCGCTACGACATCGACCGTACCCAGCGCCTGATGCGGGAGCGAGGCCTGCCGGCGCGCCTCGTGGAGCGCCTCCGCTACGGCCGTTGAGCCCACGCGCGCCGACCGCGCAGCGCATGCGTCGAGCGCCGTAGGATAGCGATCGCATGGACTTCTTCAGGCGCGGGGACAAGCGCCCGAGCACATTCGATCACGCCAGGATCCTGGTCCCGCTGCTCGGCGACGACGAGGTGGACGGCCCCGCGCTCAAGGTCGCGGCCATGCTCCTCGGCGGCCGCGATGGCGTCGAAGCCTCACTGCTGCACGTGATCGAGGTTCCGTTCGACCGGACCCTCGACGCCGAGGATGAGCCCGCGGTGGCACGTGCCGACTCGGTGCTGGCGCGGGCCGAGGCGCTCCTCTCCGAGCGCGGCATCCCGACGCGGACCAGCACGGTGCAGGCGCGGGCGGCCGGGCCGGCCATCGTCGACGACGCGAACGAGCTTGGCGCCGACCTGATCGTGATGGGGCTGCTCTACAAGAAGCGATTCGGAGGACAATGGGACGCGGGACGCACGGTCCCGTACGTCATGCGCAACTCGACGGCACCAGTCTGGTGCCTGCGCGCCGAGACGAAGGAGCTGGCACACACGCCATGAGGGTCATCATCGTCGGCTGCGGCCGCGTCGGAGCGCGCGTCGCCGCGGAGCTCGACAGCCGCGGCGAGCACGTCACCGTCATCGACATCAACCCACGCGCCTTCAGCCGCCTGCCGCCCGGATTCGGCGGCGAGAGCGTTCGCGGCAACGGCACGGACGAGGACGTCATGCGCTCGGCCGGCGCCGAGCAGGCCGACATCGTCATGGCGCTGACGGAGGGTGACAACCGCAACGCGCTCGCGGCGCAGCTCGCCAAGCACACGTTCGGCGCCCCACGCGTCATTGCCAAGATCAACGACCCCCTGCGCGGCGAGGCGTATCGAGCCCTCGGCGTCGAGACGATCTGTCGCACGATCATCCTGGCCGACGCCCTCGTCGTGGCGGCCCGGGAGGGCGCCGAGGCGACCAACGGGTTCGTGGAGCCACCGACGGCCGAGCCGCGCCACCGGGCACACGCGCCGAACGCGGCCGCAAACAGGCAGGTGCAGGAAGCCATGGACGCGGCCGAGGATCACACGGCCGAGGCGACGATCGTCCAGCCCGGCGACGGCCAGCAGGGAGGGCTGTAGGCGTGTACGTCGTGGTCGTCGGCGGCGGAAACGTCGGCTACTACCTGACCAAGGAGCTCCTCGCGGCCGGGCACGAGGTGGTCGTCATCGAGGAGGACCAGATCCGCGCGCGCCAGATCGCGGACGAGCTTGGCAGCATCGTCATCGCCAACGACGGTTGC
>JACCWY010000182.1 GCA_013697395.1 Chloroflexota bacterium
CAGAGCACGAGCTGGTGGTGGCGATCGGCAACGAGGTCACCAGCGAGGCGCTCGACGAGCTGCAGGCGCGGCATTCCGGCCCGATCATCGTGACCCAGGGCGCGGCGGGAGCCCTGCTCGTCGACGGGCAACGGCGGGAGCGGTTCCCGGGTGTCCACGCCCCGCAGGTGGTCGACACGACCGGGGCCGGCGACGCGTTCTGCGGCGTCTTCGCCGCGTGGCTGGCCCAGGGTCACACCCTGGACGAGTCGGTGGTCGCTGCCAACGTGGCGGGAGCGCTCTCGGTCGCCTCGCCCGGCGCGCGTGACGGGATGCCGCGTCGCGAAGCGATCGAGGCCGGGTTCGCGTAGGGTCCACGGAGCCTCGATGGGCTCGGTCCGCGCGGCGTCAATCGTTGGCACCTCAGCTGGTGCGTCTTGACACCGTGCCATATGGTGGCGGTCCGACTCGTCGCGTGCCCCGCGAGAGATTGTTCAGTCGACCTCATGGGAGTGAGCATCGATGGAAACGGCGGGCGACGTGGCGCTTCTCGCAGCGATTGCGCTCTTGCTGCTCCTCACGCTCGCCGCTGCCGTCAGGGAGCGCATCGCCAGGGCATGATCGGCGCCGGCTGCGTCCAGACAATGCGCGAGCCGCCCCGAGAATTGGAGCCACCTGCGCGGTTAGGCCACCCGCGCCCGACCCGCGACTTGCGGGCGATTGGTCCGGACGGCCGGCGTGAAATAGGAGGAAGCGATGGACGTTCTGGCAGTGGTGCTGCGCATCGTGCACATCGTTTGCGGTGTCCTGTGGGTCGGTGGCGCGGCGTTGTTCTTCTTCTACATTGAGCCAACCATGAACAAGTTGGGACCGGACGCGGAGAAGTTCGTCGACGAGATGATCAACCGGCGCAAGGCGCCCATCTACTTCGTGACCGTGTCGACGCTGACCGTACTCGCCGGCGTCGTCCTCTACTGGCGGGACTTCGGTGGCATCAGCACCTCGACATTCGGTTCGGCTCTCGGCCTGGGCGGGTTGGCCGCCTTTATCGCATGGCTGGGCGGCAACCTGCTGATTCCGCAGACGCTCGGCAAGCTCGGCGCCATCGCTGGTGAGATGAAGGCTGCGGGCGGCCCTCCGTCCGGAGAGCTCATGGCCCGCATGCACGCCACCCAACAGCGCCTGAGGCTGGTAGGGGCGGTCGACCTCATCCTCCTCGGGTTCTCGGTGGCCGCGATGGCAGCCGCGCGGTACCTCGGCTGAGAGGCGAGCCGTCCCGAGAGCATCAATGGCCCCGGACTGACGTGGGCGCCAGGACACCATCTTGTGTGACGTCGATCAATGCGCGCTCTTGAGCCGCGTGGCTGGCACCATGGGAGACCACGACTGGGATGCGCTCGCGCCTGCTATCACCGTGAGGCCGTGATGGGCTACCCGCAATCGCAGCGCCGAGCGAATCGACGCCGTCCTATCCCGCTCGATTGACTCCTGGCAGGCACCGGCGATGCTCTCGGTCACGCGTGGGGACCAACGCCGACCCGAGGATGAACTGCGATCCATCGTGGTTTCGGCGCGGCAGCCTTTATGAAGGCTACCAGCGCAAAGGAGCGAGCCGCCATCAAGGTCAGTGTCGAGGAACGCCTGGCCCAACTCGAGGAGTCTGTCGTCCAGGGCGACGAAGCTGCTGACCGCGAAGAACTCCTCCGACGCATAAGGAACATTCGATTGCAACTCTGGAAGTAGTCCTGCCCCGGGGACCGGCCCGCACGACGCGCGCTGCTGCAGCACCATGCCTCGACTTCCAGGCGTACGGCTCAGGTCGTCATCGTCAAGGCACCGAACGACGGACCTTGAGCGAAACGAGCACCTTGTCGTATGCATCAGCCGAGCGTCGTGATGAGCTAAGACAGGAGAGCAAGATGTCAGAGAACCGGGTCCAATCGCGCGTGGACGAGGTAGCGCGCGCCAGGCAGGCTCCTCACGAGCACGTCCCCCGCCTCGTGAGGTCACGCGACATGGCGGGCGGGGCAGTGCTCGACCGGATCGCCGACCTCGTCAATCGGCTCGTGGGCTCGATGTGGCTCTTCGTCGGCATCACCATCGGAGT
>JACCWY010000195.1 GCA_013697395.1 Chloroflexota bacterium
GCGGTCTGCTCGACATCGCCGGACTCGGTAGTCATGGGACAAGCTGTTCCTATCTCTCAATCGGGTAGGCAGTAACAATCTCGCCCGCGGCCGGATACGGGCTCACGGCATCTGGATCGTCCCGGCGCACCGGGACGACGCGATCACGGGGGCTCCCTCGGCTGCACGTTCGCGCGCCCGGCCTCAGCCGCAGCCCGAGCGCACGGCCGAGACGCTACGGCCGTCGCGGCCTCAATGGGCGCCCGCACCGCCTAAGACCCACGTCACTCGTCGCCGAGGCTGACGTCGCCGATGGATCAACCGCGGTCATGCCTGCGCACCGCTCTATCGAGCCTGCTCGACCACGGCACCGATCGATATGCGCCAGGGCGGGCACCCCTGGTCGAGCCAGTCGTCCAGCGTTACCCCGGTCTGTTCCAGATGGGCACGGGCGACCTCGACATGATCGGACGGGAGGCACGGGACTCGCAGCTGCCCGCTGACGATCCGCCGGCGCTGGTCCTCGATGAGCGGCCGAATGTCGTCGAGGAAGCCCCCCTCGTACGAGATGCCCACGAAGCCCGACCGCAGGTCGTAGGCCTTGACCGGCGGAAGCCGGTCGCCGGAAGCCACGGTCTGCAGGGCTTCGTAGACGGCCAGGTCGAAACGCTTGCGGACAGAGGTCAGGACGTGCGAACGCCACGCGCCGGGGCTTATGATCCCCAGGTTGTGGCTGAGATCTTCGTACCAGTCGGTATCGACACCGATCGCCCACAGGTGGCGGCCCATTGAGCCCGACAGGGCTGCTGCAGCGCTGACGACCCCCATGCCCGCAGGTCCCGATGCCGCGAGGATGACGTCGGCACCATCCGCGAACATCTGCCGTGCGAGCTCCTCATTCCGGTCCAGGTCCACGAACCCCTGGGGGGTGGGCCACTCGCCGGCGTACGCCAT
This sequence comes from Chloroflexota bacterium, assembly GCA_013697395.1. Classification (GTDB taxonomy): domain Bacteria; phylum Chloroflexota; class Limnocylindria; order QHBO01; family QHBO01; genus JACDBZ01. The sequence goes on from JACCWY010000195.1 coordinate 934, forward strand.
GATCATGCGAACGCTCGCATTCGTGGCACGCACGCCTGCCTGGTACCCGGCCAGGAATCCCCAGATCGGAATCGCGTCCCAGCCGCCGATGAATCCAACGATCCCGGTCTGTGACATGTGCGCTGCTGCCGCGCCGGCCAAGAACGAGGCCTCGCAGTCCCGGAAGTGGGTATAGGACACGTTGGGCTCCGAGCCAACGTAATCGAGAACCAGATAGTGCGTGCCAGGGTGTTCGTGCGCAATGGCGTCGATCTTGTGGAAGCTGAGGGAAACGATGAGTGCCGGCGCCTGCTCTGAGAGCCCACGCACGATGAGCGACCAGTCCCGGTACGCCAGCTCGAACACGTTCTCCTTCCGGGATACCAGCGAGAAGTCGCTGACAGCCCGGTCGAATCCCCGCTCCACCCCGAGGCGGTCCCCACCGACCCCCGCGCCCTCGCCCGCCAGTGTCACCCTGACGTTGGGCGCGGAGAGCGAGCCCTTCGCGAGCGACGGGTCGTGCGCAAGGATCCGGTCATACAACGCTCGGATGCTCGGCGACGGATCGACTCCGAACTCATCAGTGAGCTGTGTCCGTAGGGCGTGGAACGACCGCAGCGCATCCGCGTGACGGCCGGATCGGTAGAGCGCAAGCATCAGCAGCTCCCGTGCTCGCTCTCTGAGGGGATCGTCCTGCACGGCAGCCGTCAGCAGGTCCAGTGCTTCCGTGATCCTGCCGGCCTCGAGACTCGCCGCCGCGTACGCCTCCACGGCGGTTAGGCGTTCCTCGGTCAGCCGCCGGACAACCGGCTGGGCGAACTCCTCGTACGGAAAGTCGGACAGAGGCGGGCCACTCCACAGGCCGAGCGCCTCGCGAATGGTCGAGCGGCCCGCGTCCTGGTCGCCGCCCTCGAGGAGCCGCGTCCCTTCCTTCACGAGGCGTTCGAATCTCCACGCGTCGACCGAGTCCGGGTCCACCTCGAGGGCATACCCGGGCTGCCGCGTCACGAGTCGGTCCGATCCGCCCAGCGGCTCGAAGGCGCGGCGGAGGTCGGATACGTAGATCTGAATCGAGTGGTCTGCGGTGCGCGGAGCGGCCGCGCCCCACAGCAGCTCGATGAGCCGCTCCACTGGCACGACCTCGCCGATGCGGGTCAGCAGGATGGCGAGCAGCGCGCGCTGCTTCGGCGGGCCGAGCGCAGCGACGCTGCCGTTGCCGACGACGGACAGCGAGCCAAGGATCCTGAACTGCAACGTCTCCCTCCAGTCCGGTCCACGATGCTACGGGCCCGAAGGTGGGTCAAGGGTTGTCGGTGTCGCCGGGATCGGCGGCCGCGTCGCGGCCGCCGTCGAG
>JACCWY010000197.1 GCA_013697395.1 Chloroflexota bacterium
CCGATGAGGTTCTCGATCAAGGCTCGTGCGAGCACGGGGTCGAGCTCTGCGGTGAGACGGTCGTGGACGACTAGCTCGACGGTACGTCCGGGCTCGCCTGCCGCGAGCTCGGCGACGTCGATACGGCCGCGATCGAGCTCGACGTCGCGCGCGACGTCTTCCGGCGGCTTGGCGCTGTGCCCGAGCTCGCTCGACTGGATGCACTGGTCGACCGTGCGGCCACACATCCCGCCGGGGGCCTCACGTCACGGGAGGTCGAAGTACTCCGCCTGGTGGCCTCCGGGAAGACCAACCGAGCGGTCGCGGCGGACCTGGTGATCAGCGAGAAGACCGTCGCCCGTCACGTGAGCAACATCTTCGACAAGCTCGGCGTGTCGTCCCGTGCCGCTGCCACCGCCTACGCGTACGAGCACGACCTCATCGCGCCGCCTGCATAGAACTACCCATTCCGGCGAGTGGCTGGAAATGGATGGTTCGGCCGATGCGCCGATGATTCGGCTGCCGCACGGTCCTTCGTGACAACAGCTCGAAGCGGAGGATGAACGCGTGCGACAGGCAGAGCGGTTCGATGCGGTGGTCATCGGCGGAGGACAGGCCGGCCTGGCGGTCGGGTACCACCTGGCGAAGCAGGGCCGCAGCTTCGTCATCCTCGATGCCGGGGCCAGAGTTGGTGACGCGTGGCGGATGCGCTGGGAAGGGCTCCGTCTCTTCACCTCCGGCCGCCTCAATAGCCTGCCGGGGATGTCCTTTCCGGGCGACCCGCACGCGTTCCCGACCAAGGACGACGTCGCCGATTACCTCGAGGCGTACGCCACGCGCATGGATCTCCCGGTGCGAACCGGCGTGCGCGTCACCGATGTGTGGCCCGCGGACGACGGCCATGGCTTTCGGATCGCCGCGGGAGAGCGCGACTACCAGGCGAACCAGGTCGTGGTGGCCACCGGTGCCTACGACCGACCACGCATCCCGGACTTCGCCCGCGAGCTCGATCCGGCCATCACGCAGCTCCACTCGAGCGCTTTCCAGAGTCTTTCGCAGCTCCGCGCAGGTCCCCTCCTGGTCGTTGGCGCCAGCAATTCAGGGGCGGAGATCGCGCTTATGGCGGCGAAGGACCATCGCACCGTGCTGTCGGGCCGCGAGGTGGGCAAGATGCCGTTCCGACCGGAGGACCGCCTGGCCCGCGTGTTCGATACGTTCTTCTGGTTCTTCGTCAACCACGTGGCCACCCTCGACACGCCGATCGGTCGCAAGGTGCAGTCGGACATCCGCGATCACGGTCTCCCGCTCGACCGAATCCGGCCGGCGGATCTTGCCGCCGCGGGGGTGGCACGGCAATACGCCCGCACGGTTGGCGTCCGGGACGGGATGCCGCTGCTCGACGACGGCCAGGTCGTCGAGGTCGCGAACGTGGTGTGGGCCACCGGCTTCCGCCCTGACCACACGTGGATCCACTCCCCTGTGACCGGAAGCGACGGCTGGCCGATGCAGACCCGCGGCGTCGTCACGACCGTCCCGGGACTGTTCTTCATCGGCCTGCCGTTCATATACGCAGGCGCCTCCGCCCTTCTGGGTGGGGTGGGTCGCGACGCAGCCTACCTCGTCGAGCAGATGGCGGCCCCGGCAAGCCGGATGCGCCCATCGGACAGCCCAGAGTCAGCCACCGCTTCCTGAGTCGCGACCGGAGAGCTGTCACGATCGGTCGTGACGATCTGGGCATGGATCAGCAACCGCGACTCGTCAGCGTGAACGGCCGGATCGCCTCGGCGGACCTCGGCATCGATGTCGGGGTCCGGCTTCGGCAGCTCGAGGGCCGATGGCTGGCGGTCACCGATTTCGGCGGAGTGCCGGAGGTTGGCATCGGTGCCACGCCGCGTGACGCTCTCGCCGCCTCGCTCGCGACGCTTGGCGCGCGCTCTGCGGCTGTGCTGATGGCCGACCCCCAGCTCTTCGGCCTCAGCACGGAGCTCCGCCAACCCGCCTAGGCCCTCGATGGGCACTCCTCTCCATCTTGGGAAAGTCCCTCAGCGAATGAGGACGAGGGCTGGCCCTTCCTCAACCTCCGCCCATGCGGCGTCCGCCGTGGCGACCGGGCTGCCCATGCGGAGGCCGAGCCCCAGGCAGAGGCGATCGGCGAGGGTGAGCGCCGTGCCCTGCCGCCAGAGATCGGCCGCGATCTCGGCGTCGGCGACCTTCACGTCGACCACGGTCAGCCCGAACGAAGCGAGGAGCCGGCCGACGATGCCGGGCGGCGCCCCATGCTGCCGCGTCTTCTGCAGCACCTCGGCCCAGTTCGCCGCGCCGATGACGCCGTCCATCAACAACGGTTCTGCCTCATCCGCCCCCGGCTCGTCCTGCAGCCAGGCGAGCACGACCGATGCATCGACCACCGTAGTCACGCGTCGCCACCCGACTCGCGGACCGCCTCGGCACGACGCTCGGCGATGAGCTCCTCCCGCATGCTCCCGCCGACGTCGGCGAAGATCGAGCGCAGGCGCGCCTTGATGGCCGACCGCGGGACGAGCACGACCGCCTCTCCCTCGACGAGGGCGACGAGCTCACTCCCCTCCTGGATGCCGAGCCGCCGGCGAATGTCCGCCGGGATCACAACGCGGCCCTTCGGTCCCACCGATACCATTGAGGTGTCACTCATCATCCAATTGTGCCACTAGCGTCAAGCCGTGACCCGTTGTGTGAGTTGCTCGGCGTAGCGATACTGCGAGTCGACATGGAGCTGCGAGACTTCCCTCCTGGCTGCGCCCTCGACGCCGCTGAGGCACGCGCCATCGGCGCGGGGGCTCGGACGGATGCACCGGCGAGGCCGGCTGAGTCGGTCGCGAGAACGAAACCGTGAACGAGGCCGACCATCGCAAGCTCATGGAGGGGTTCGCGAGCGTCCTCAGCACGCACGAGTGGGGCCGCCTGGGCGACTTCGTCACAGACGACGCGATCTGGGAGTTCCCGCAGTCCGGCGAGCGATTCCGCGGTCTTGCGAACATCCGCGGGCAGTTCGAGAACTACCCCGGGCTTGAGCCCGGATCGTCGGAGCTCCAGGAGGTCATTGGCGGCACGGACTACGCCCTGACGCCGAACTACACCCTCGTCACCGTCCAGGGCAGCGGCGACCGCGGGGCGGCGCTGGTCCGCGTGCGCTACCCCGACGGCAGCCGATGGTGGGCCGTGAATCTCTACGAGGTGCGAGACGGCAAGCTCGCCCGCTCGCGCAGCTTCTTCGCCCCCGAGCTCGAGCCACCCGACTGGCGCGCGCCATTCCGCGAGGGTGCCTGAGCGACGCGACGATCCGCTGGCCGCCGATGCGGATGTCGACCCCCACGCCGAGGGCCGCGCCGTGCCTTTTCGGGCGAGGGCCGTTCGATGTGTCGATCAGGATTCACACGTGCCGTCAGCTGCGCTGCAAACGCTCGATATATCGGGCAGCGGCACGCACGAACGGCGCGCTGGCGTGTGCCACGCGCTCATGGGCGCTCGATATACCGCGAGAATCGCACGCGCCAAAGGTCCCAGGTGGGATTCGCTCGATATATCGAGCGCCCGCATCACCCAGTCAGTCGCCGAGGCGCCGCGCCACCACCACCATCTCGCGCGAGTCTTCCGAGTTTCGGCTCGTCGTAGACATTGACCTCGAGTCCCATCGAGCTCAGCCGTCGGCGGGCAGGAGGCGGAGCGGGCGTCCGCCCGGTCCGCGCAGGACGCGGAAGTGGCGCTCGTCGAGGGTCAGCAGCTCGCGGATGCCATACCGGTTGGCCAGCACGACCAACGATGCATCGGCCAGGCCGATCTCGAGGTCGGCGTGACGGCCGATGATGCGCTCAGCCGCCGCGACATCATCGGCATCGAATGACTCCAGGCGATAGACGCCGCGGCCGACTTCGGCGAGCAGCGCTCGCTCCGCCGATTGCCCGACCCGTGTGGCCAGCAGGTAGTCGATCTCGGCGAGCACGAATGGCGACAGGATCCACGGAAGCTCGGCGGCCTCGAGCGCGCGCAGCGCTTCTCCATGACGGCGTTGGCTCGCATCGATCGCCGCCAACAGCCCGCTGGTGTCGAGAATGATCACCGGTCGCCGAAGCCGGCCAGGAGCTCCTCGGTCCGCTCGGCGAGATCCGGCTGTCCGCTCTCGAAGAGGGGCAGGCGCGGCTCAGCGATCCGGTGCGCCCCGGTGACAAGCCCGATCCCCTCGCGGATCAGCTCCGCCTCGCTGCGACCCGAAGCGCGAGCGGCCCGCCGCAGCGCACGCTTCAGCTCGTCTGGCAGATAGACGGTCGTCTTCTCCATGCCAGCCACTATACCATATGTGCGGGTGGCATCCATGCCACCCGCGGCCACCGACCGGGTCACGGATCATCGACGCGTAGGACGGGATCCTGCGTCGGGGACAGCGGGGCGACCTCGGGGCGCTGGCTGGCTTGGCGTCTAGCGGGCGACCTCGACCTTAACCGGGAGCTTCGGCCATCGGCGGTCGGTGGTCAGGATCCGATCTGCCTTCAGGTGGATGGCTGTCGCCACCACCAGGGCATCCGGAAGCCTGAGGCGGCGGCCGTGGGTCGCGCGGAGCTCGGCGGCCCGCGCCGCGGACTGGCGAGTGATCGGCTCCACGTCCGCCGGGAGATCGGCGAGGAAGTCGTCGACGGCCTGCTTCGCCGCCGATCCACGTCGGGCTGGGCTCACCAGCACCTCGGCGTACACCGATGCCGGCACTGCAAGGAAGTCACCGGCCGTCACCGCCGCCGACAGGACGCGCCGGGCGGAGGCGTGGTGCGCATCGGCCCCGTCCAGCACGCCGATGATGACGCCGGCGTCGACGATCGTCAGTCCCAATCGTCGCGCAGCTCTTCGAGCTCTCCACGGCGATACGCCCCGGTGAGCGCGCCCGCATACCGCTCCACCGGGTCGTCCTCGCGGGTCAGCAGCACTCGGCCACGGCCCTGCGCCTCGGCACGCACCCGGTCACCCGTGCGCAGTCCCGCGGACGCCATCGCCCGGATCGGGATCGTGACCTGGTGCTTCGCACTGATCTTCGCGCCAATTGGGCGATCCCGATCCTTTACCTTCCGGTCCATCAGTAAAGACTAGCGCGTTCGTCAATCACCAATCGCCGAGGGCCGACGAGCGGCCTTTCGAGCCGCGCACCCGGTCGCGGTGCCGATCGGTCGATGCGCGCGCCCCCACCAGCCACCCGATCAGCTTTTCGATCTCGGCGGCAGAGGTCCTCGAAGAGCGCTGTGCCCTCGACCACCATGGGGCCGTAGAGGCGGCCGATGCGCCGGCTGCCTTCGTGCGTCATCGCGACGAGGACCCGACGCCGGTCGGCCTACGGGGGCGCGAGGCAGCAGCGCGAAGGTGCCCGGCTCGTTCGGACGCGTGATCCGCGACCTGATGCTTCGGCTCGTCTTCCGCTACCTCGTCACCGACCGGTCGACGGCCTGGATGTACGACCACCGCGTGGCGTGGGACCAGCGGCTTGCGGCCGCCCCCACGCCGTCGGAACGAGGATCGGCCGCCGCATCGTCTCCGGTCGTCATTCGGTGACGTCCACGGTGCATGTCGCTCGGTCGCGGTTCAGGATGTCGACTGTGAGTCGGTATCGCAGGCCGGGTTCGATGTCCGCCTCGACCTCGCAGGAGTCGGCCGGCTCGTCGAGGATTGCGCAGTTCCCGCTGCACGTGCGGTAGTAGGCGACCAGGGTCTGTTCGCCCACCGGCGCCTCGACCGTATCGGTATCCAGCGACACGATCCGATCCAGGTTCAGACGTCCGTCCTGGCCGTGTGAACGGATGAAGCCGATGGCGCCCTCGATCCCCAGCATCACCGGCTCGTCCGGCCACTCGAGCACGACGTCAACGGTCGCCGTTTCGCCGTCTGGTGGCCGGATCTCGCGCCACGGCTCGGTGATGATGGTTCGCTCGGCATCAACGCCGATGACGACGTCATGCGAGGTGACGACCGGCATGTTCTCCGGCGAGGCAATCGTCACGAACATTCCCAGTCCTGCAAATTCGTCGACGATCGTGCCGTGCACAACGTCGGATTCGCCCGGAACGCTGAACGACCAGGAGGTTGACAGCCGGCGGGGCACCCCTGCCTCGTCGAGTAGGAGCCGCGACTCGTGTGAATCGAGCTCGGTGTGCGGCAGGTGGTCACCGGGCACCGCACCCAGGTCGGCCCACTCCCCAAGGGGATCTCCGCCGAGCCACGGCAGCACGTCGAATTCGAAGTGGCCGTCATCGGTCAGTCCGATGAGCACGAGATCATCGGCCCGCAGGATTTGCAGGGCGTCGGGTCGCCGCAGGGATGCAGGGGCGTCGACGGACGCGGTGGCCATCTGGTTCGAGCTATAGAGGTGCGCCGTGTCGTCAATAACGACAACCTGGAAGTCGCCGCCCACACTGGGGGGTTCGAGTGCGTGACCGCTGACGTGGGCATGGCCCGCGTCGTGGCCGCTCACGTCGTACCGAGTCGTGACCGAGATGGCCGCCCGCCCCTCGCCGTCGTCCGGCTCGACGCGCAGCTCGCCCACCGCGCGATAGGTCACCGCTGGGTCGGCCATCGCCTCGAGAAAGGCATCGAGGGCGCCGTCGGCAGCCGACCGATCCTCGGCGGACGGCGGCGGCCGCGGATCCGAAGGGGTAGGAGGCGCCTCTGCGCTGCACGCTGACAGCAAGAACAATGCTGCAAGGATGGCAAGCCGGTGAATGCCCCCGAGGGTGCTCACGAGCGAATGGTACGCGGGGAACTGACCAAGTCACGGTTCCAGAATCGCGATCCCGTATCGGCCCTGGTCCCGGTCGAAGGTCGCGAGCGGGAGCGCATCGGCGGCCAGACTGGCGGCGAGGATGAGCGCATCGGGAAGCGGCCGGCCCGGAAGCTGGCGGGCGCGCACGACCACCCCGAGCAGGAGATCGGTCCGCATCCCGAGCACCCGGACGTTCGCGCGACGTCATACTCACCAGCACGGCAGGTTGCCGAGATGATCGCCCGCGTCCTGACGTCGTCACCCTGACCCGATCAAGCGCGCCAGCCACGGATGCTCGGGCTCACACGCGCCGATGGACTCGACCAGCCACGGCCGGTCCGCGTCGCGGAGGAGCGGGAGCAACACCTCGAAGTCGTGGATGTCGTGCGGACGAGGCGGGTCCCGCGGCTCGTTACTCCACGTGGGTGGGATGGCCTTGTAGTAAACGATGACCGCCGGCGACAGCGCGGGGATCCCCCAGCCTGGCATGCCCACGGCCTTCTCCAGCGGGAAGGTCGTGCGCGGTTCGCGACGCAGCACGAGCTCGGGGTCGTTCCGCTCACAGAGCTGGAACTCCCAATCGAGGCCATCGGCTTCGCGCAGGTGCACGTGAGCCGGCATGTCGAGCCAGCGGCCCTCCCAGGGCTCTTGCGTGTCACCCGCCACGTTGTCGTCGTGACCGATCGGCTTTCTGGTGGCCACCTGCGCGAAGATCGCGGCCTGATCGTCGTGGAAGGCCGCAAGGTCGACGTCGTGGTGCTCGCGAGTCGTGCGACCCAGCCACGCATCGACGGCCCAACCCCCACACAGGAACCAGTTGTGCGCGAAGCCATCCATAACCGCCGCGATGCGCGCCACAGGTTCGGGAATCGAATCAGGAGACATCAAGTCAGGGCTCCAGAATCGCGATCCCGTATCGACCCTGGTCCCGGTCGAAGGTCGCGAGCGGGAGCGCACCGTCGGCGAGGCTGGCGGCGACGATGAGCGCGTCGGGAATCGGCCGGCCCGGAAGCTGGCGGGCGCGCACGAGCACCCCGAGCAGGAGATCGGTCCGCATCCCGAGCACCCGGACGTTCGCGCGCTGGACGAGGCCGATGAGGCTGTCGAGGATGTCCCCCTGGTCGACCGAATACTGGGTGCGGAGCACGTGCGCGCACTCGGCGATGGCGACCGGCGAGATACCGACCTCCGTCTCCCCGTCGATCAATCCCGCCGCGCGCCGTGCCTGGGCCGCCGGTGTCCCGACGAGGTAGCGAACCAGGACCGACGTGTCGGCGCCGATCACCGCTTCCGATCCGGGTCGGGCGTCTCCCATGCCGCGCGGCGCAATTCCTTCCAGGACTCGTCAGGCGGCCGCCGACCGACCTTCTCCTTCAGGCTTCCCGCCAGCGAGCGGGTATGCCGCCCGGGCACGACCTCGATGACGATCCTCCCATCCTCGACCCGCTGGACGGTCTCGTCGCCGGCGTAGATCCCCAGCTCCTCGCGGATCGCCTTCTCGATCGTGATCTGCCCGCGATCTCCTACTCGACTTGGCATGGTGTGAATGTAGCCGGCAGATATGTATCGGTCAATGCCGGGACCGATGGGATATCCGCTCAGCCGTCGGCGGGCAAGAGGCGGAACTGGCGCCCGCCCGGGCCGCGCTGGACGCGGAAGTGACGCTCGCCGAGGGTGAGCAGCTCGCGGACGCCATACCGGTTGGCGAGCACGACCAACGATGCAC